>NZ_CDWRCK010000131.1:0-11973 GCF_977927595.1 Frankia sp. CcWB3 | reverse complement strand
GCCCAGGTGGAGCCGTGAGTGCGGTGTCCTCGGTGTCCTCAGGGCCATCGGACGGGCGCGATCGGTCGCTTGCCGAGCTGCTGGCCAAACCGCCGACCAATTTTCGGCCCGCCGGTGAGTCGCTGACCGAGCACCTGGCGGCCACGCTCGACGCCCTGCTCGCCATCCGACGGCGGCTGGGGACGTTGGACGTCCTGCCAGACCCGCTGCGGCGCCGGTTCTGGATGATCGCGGCCTGGGCGGCACTGCTGCATGACGCGGGCAAGATCGCGGACGGATTCCAGCGGATGATGGCGACCGGGATCGGCTGGGGGCACCGGCACGAGGTCCTCTCCCTCGGATTTCTCGACTGGCTGGTGGCGGATGCCGAGGACCGCCGCTGGGTGGCTGCGGGGGTCGCCACCCACCACCGTCCGCTGGAGGGAGGCGAAGGGAGGCCGTCACTGAGCCAGCTGTATCCGCGGTACTCGACCGTTGCCGATCTGGCCAGAGCACTGGGTCCCTACGACGAAGGTCGCACCGCCGACCTGGTTGCCTGGTTCTGGCAACGAGCCGAGGCGGCCGGGCTGACCGCCGCATCGCTCACCTCCGACGCGCCTGGCCTGTCCGACCAGCCTGGCGAGTCGGACCTGGTCGGCTGGTCCGATTTATCTGGCGTATCCGATATCACCGGCTTGTCGGCCGACGTCGATCCGACGGTCCTGGTCGAGCAGGCGCAGACCGTCCTTCATGAGCTGCTCGATACCTGGGTCGAGGGGCCGGTGCGCCGCCCGATGGGCCTCGCTGGTGTCCTTCTCCAGGGTGCGGTCACCATGGCCGACCATCTCTCCAGCGGGCATGGCTCGCTGCGCACCCACCAGCCGTTCGACGCCGGCTACCCAGCCAGGCTGACGGTCCGGCTGGCCGAGAAGGGCCAGAAGATCCGGGCGCATCAGGCGGCAGCCGGCCGGGTGCGGGGGCATCTACTGCTGCGGGCCTGGACGGGCAGCGGCAAGACCGAAGGCGGGCTGCTCTGGGCGGCGGCCCAGGTCGAGGACATCGTGGCCCGTGGCGGCGGGGTGCCGCGGCTGTTTTACACGCTGCCCTACCTTGCGTCGATCAATGCGATGACGGACCGCCTCGCGGACCGGGACCTGCGGGATCATGATGGCGCGGCAGCGGTCGGGGTCAGCCACTCCCGGGCAGCCTCCTACCACCTGGCCCGATCGCTCTGCGGAGATGACGAGACGCCGGCAGCTGGCGCGAGCGAGGTGGCGGTCCGGGATCGCGCGGCCGGGAAGGCGTTGGCCCGCGCCGAAGCCACCCGGCTGTTCCGGGAGCTGGTCCGGGTCGGAACGCCGTACCAACTGCTACGCGGGGTGCTCGCCGGCGCGGTGCACGCCAGCGTCCTGCTCGACAGCGCCAACTCAGTGTTCATCCTCGACGAGCTGCACGCCTACGACCCGAAGCGGCTCGGATACATTCTGGCGACCGCCGGTTTCTGGGCGGAGCTGGGCGGACGCGTCGCGGTGCTGTCCGCGACCGCACCGAACGCGCTGGTAAGGCTGGTCCGGGAAAGTCTCGTCCCGTCGAATTATCGGCAGGCCGGTCATCCGGGAGGCTCGGCGGGAAGTTCGGCGTCGGCCGACGCGCCCGGCACGCTCACGGTCGTCGAAGCCGACTACCGGTCGGCTCCTCATCGGCACCGCCTCCACCCGGTGGAAGGCCACCTCACCGACCCGCGAACGATCGCGCTCATCCGAGAACGGCTGGCCGCGAACCAGTCCGTGTTGGTCGTCGCGAACAACATCGCCGACGCCCAGACGCTGTATGAGGAACTGGCCGAGCACGCGCCGGTGAAGGCGTCCGCGAAGGCGGCGCCGGCAGGGGAACCGGCGGGGGAAGAGGACGGCGCGCCCGCCGCCTGGCTGCTGCATTCCCGGTTCCGGCGGGTCGACCGGGCGGCGATCGAAAACGCGGTGTACGGTCGATTCCGCGCCGATGCCCAGCCGGCGGACCAGCGGCCGGGGCTGGTCGTCGCCACGCAGGTCGTGGAGGTCTCCCTGGATGTCGACTTCGAGGTCCTGTTCACCTCGGGTGCTCCCTTGGATGCGCTGGCGCAACGATTCGGCCGGGTGAACCGGACTGGTGCCCGTCCCCCAGCCGACGTTTTCGTATGCCGGCCCGAGATGCGGTCACACCAGCGCGGGGGCAACGATCTATATGCCGATGGCGTCTACCCGCAGCAGCCGACGGAGGCGGCCTGGGCGGTGCTCGACGCCCATCGAGGTGAGGAGATCAGCGAGGCGGCGCTGGTCACCTGGCTCGACGGCATCTACGACTCGGAATGGGGGCAGGAGTGGGCCGAGGAGGTTCGGGGTTATCGCAGGGAATGGGCCACCACTTTTCTCGCCTGGGACAGCCCGTTCTTGGACCGCTCCTTGCTGGCGGAGACGTTTGACACGCTGTTCGACGGAGTTGAAGGGGTCCTTCTCCAGGACCGGGACGAATACGCCGCCCGGCTGAAGGGCGGGCAGACCCGTGGGCGTGGCCGGCTGCTCGCCGCGGATCTGCTCATCCCGCTGCCGTCGTATGCGCGGGGCCTCGGCCGATGGGATCGCGACCTTGATGTGCTGGTCGTCGACGGCGAGTACAGCGACACGCTCGGGCTGACCGCCATTCGGCCGCAGCGCCGGACGACGATCACCTACCAACTCGGCGAGCTGATCTGATGGAGGCCGAGGACGTGGGTGGCGTCCACATCAAGTACCTGCATCATTGCCGCCGTCAGCTATGGCTGTACTCACGTGGCGTGCGGCCGGAGCATCTCAGCGCCCGGGTGCTGCTGGGGGAAGCGGTCCACGACACCGCCTACGCACGGTTCCAGCCAGTGGATCTCGGCGCGGCGAAGCTCGACCATCTCGACGGCGATCTATGGGTCCACGAGGTCAAGTCGTCGCGGCGTCCCACCGCGGCCGACGAGGCGCAGGCTGTCCATTACTGCCACCGGCTCGTCGCGGTGGGTGTCGAGGCGCGTGGCGCCGTGTTGCACTACCGGCCGACCCGGCGCACGGTGCGGCTGCCGTTCGATGAGAGCCGGCGGGCAGCGGCGCTGGCCGACATCGACGACGTGCTCGCTGTCGTCGCGCAACCCGTTGCACCCGACCGTCTTGATCTTTCTCGCTGTACGGGATGCAGCTTCTTCGACTACTGCTGGACGGACTGATCCTGTGCCCGAAGCCGCCAGAACCTACTGGCTCACGTCTCCCTGCCGGATCCGGCGGAAGGAATCCACCCTCGCGATCGAGCGCGAGGACGGGACGAGAGTGCACGTCCCCGTCACCGATGTGCGGGACATCGTCGCGTGTGCTCCGGTGGACATCAACACTGCCGTACTCACCCTGCTGAACCAGCACGACATCGGCGTGCACCTGCTCAGCTACTACGGTGACTATGCCGGATCCGTCCTACCGGCCGAGGCGCACGTCTCCGGTCAGACGGTTCTCGCCCAGGCCAGGGCGGCCTCCACTCCCGAGGTGGCGATAACCATAGCCGCGGACCTCGTCCGAGCGACGGCGTTCAACGTGCGGCGGGTCGTCGACAGGTCCGCGTTACGCCGCCCGCTGGACAGCCTGGAGGCCGGGGTCGATCTTGCAGGGACGACTGCGCAGCTCATGGCGGCGGAGGGGAACTTCCGTCGAACCGCCTGGTCGATCATCGACACAAAACTGCCTGACTGGCTACGCCTCGACGGGCGCAGCCGCCGCCCGCCCGCGAACGCGGGGAATGCCTTCATCAGCTACGTGAACGGGATCATCTACGCCCGGGCACTGACCGCCATCAGGCTCACCCCGCTGCACAGCGGCATCGCCTTTCTTCACAGCTCGATGGAGCGCCATCGGCACTCCCTCGCCCTGGACCTGGCCGAGGTCCTCAAGCCGTTGTTCGCGGAGCGGCTGCTGCTTCGGTTGGCTGCACGGGAGCAACTCACTCCGGACCATTTCGAGGCGGAGGTGGGCAACGCCAGCCTGTCCGAGGCAGGCCGTCGTTTGACGAACTGATGTACCTCGAGGCACTCAAGCTGACGCGGACCTGCCTGGAGGGGCAGCTCTACCAGCCGTTCCGGATCTGGTGGTGACGCGGTGTTCGTGATCGTGGTCTACGACACGGCCGCGGAACGCAACAGCAAGCTGCTTACGATCTGCCGGCAGTACCTGCATCACGTCCAGCGCAGCGTCTTCGAGGGCAACCTCAGCCCAGCGCAACTCCTGCGCTTCCGCCGACGGATCGAGGGGGTTATTGATCACTCCTATGATCACGTCCTGGTCTACACCTTGCCGCCGGGCGCGGATGCCGTCCGCGAGAGCATCGGAGCGGGATGGGCGGCACCCAGCGACATCCTGTGACTCCGCTCATGCCTGTCAGATTGATCAACTGTCACCATTTGTGTCATGATCTCGTTTTGATGATGTTAGACCGGAGGTTCGCTGCAGAACGACCCCCGCCGCACCCCGGCGACACGCCGCTGGACCTGCGTGTTTATACCCGGGCGGTCCTCATGATCCCTACGAGGGATTGCAACAGGTTGATTGTTGCGGGCCTCGGGCCACCAGATGTTGGCAGGGGCCGGCCGTCGCGTGCTACGCGCGGACGAGCAGGCTTACCGGGAAGTCGCGTAGCAGCCGGAGCACGTAGGCGGTGCCGCCGTCGTGTTTGCGGCCGGTGAGCACGTCCGTCCAGCGTCCCTCGGGTAGGGGGATGGTGGTGTCCCGCCAGCCGCCGCCGCGGCGCAGGCCGAGGACGAGGCGGGGCACCACGGTGACGACGGACTCGGACCGGCTGAAGGCGACGACGTTCTCCGCGGCCGAGCCGGAGGCCCACAGCGGCCGGTAGATCGCGTCCGCCCCGAACCATTCGGGATGGTCGCGGCGGGTCCGTAGCGCCCGGGCGACGACGAGCAGCTTCGCCGCGCCGGAGTCGTCGAGGGTCGGCGGGCGACGCGGCGCACCGGTCTCGGCGGTCGACTCCACACCGATCTCGGCGAGCAGCTTGGTGCGATCACCGTAGTTGACCGCCCGCCGGTTGTCCGGATCGACGAGGGAGAGATCCCACAGCTCCTGGCCCTGGTAGACGTCCGCTATCCCGGGCATGGTCAGCTGGAGCAGCTTCTGGGCCAGCGAGTTCTGCCGGCCCAGCTCCACCAGCGTGGCGACATACCGCTCCAGGATGCCGACGAACTCGTCGTCCTCCAGCACCGACTCGATGTAGTTCGTCAGGGCCGCCTCGTAGCCGGGGTCCTGGTCGGTCCAGCTCGTGTGGGTCTTCGCCTCCCGGACGGCCTTGAGCATGTACTGCGTGGCCCGGTCGGCGGGCAGCGGCCAGGCGCCGACCAGGGTCTGCAGCAGGAAGTAGACGGTGACCCGGTCGGGCCAGCCCTGCTCGGTGTCGCGGTGGCGTTCCCCGAGCCGCACGAGCCGGCCGGCCACCTCGGCCCAGCCGCGGGGATCCTCGGACAGCACCGCGAGCCGGGCCCGCACATCCTCCGACCGCTTGGTGTCGTGCGTCGACAGGGTGGTCATCGTCAGTGGCCAGTTTCGCTGGACCGACAGGTTCGCCTCGTGGAACTCGGTGACGGCGCTGCGCGGGTGCCCGGTCGTGAACGCCGGGAAGCGGCCGGGGTTGCCGCCGACCTCGTTCAGCGCCAGCAGCCGGGCATACCGGTAGAAGGCGGTGTCCTCGATGCCCTTGGCCATCACCGGCCCGCAGGTCTGCTGGAACCGGACGACGAACTCGGCCGGTCCGCCCAGCGCCAGGTCCTCGATGAGGTCGACCTCGGTCGCCCGGCCCGGCAGGTGGGACCGGGCCTGCTCGCAGGCGCGGACCACATGCCCGCGGGCCTCCAGGCTCGGCGTGCCGTCCGGGCGGAGGTAGGCCCGGTAGACGTCGAAGGCGGCGAGGACCTCGCACATCGCCTCGTGCAGACCGGTTCGGGTGAGGTCGGCCCGGGCCTCCCGGGCCTCCCCGAGCGCGAGGCTCGTCAGCCGGTCCACCTCGGGCTGGAGCACGCCCGCGAGGACGTCGAGCTTGGCGGCCCGCGCCTCGGCCTCGTAGTCGGGGTCCGCGTGGGTGATCTCGCCGTAGAGCACCGCGAGGGGATGACCCGCCATCGGGTCGAGAAACAGCCGGGTCAGCCGGCCGATCCCCTCGTAGCCGGTGGTGCCGTCGCAGGCCCAGGTGTCCGGCAGCGCCTCGTCATCCTCCAGGATCTTCTCGACGACGGTCCACACCCCGCCGGTGGCCTCCGACAGCCGGCGCAGGTAGTCCTCCGGGTCTGCGAGCCCATCCGGATGGTCGATGCGCAGCCCGTCGAAGGTCCCCGCGCGGATCTGTTCGATGAGAAGCCGGTGCGTGGCGGCGAACACGTCCGGGTCCTCCTGGCGCAGCGCCGCCAGGGTCGTGATATCGAAGAACCGCCGGTAGTTCAGCTCGGTCGCGGCGACCCGCCACCAGCACAGCCGGTAGAACTGCGCGTCGAGGGTCGCGGCGACGTCGTCGGGGTCGGCGGTGCCCGCGGCGACGGGCAGCACGTGGTCGTAGTAGACGACGACCCACTCGCCGTCCTCGTCCTGTTCGACGGAGATCTCCCCGGCCGCCAGGCAGTCGGCGAGCCCGGCGCCCAGGATCGGCACCAGCACCCGGCCGGGGTTGTCGGGGGAGGCCCAGTCGATGTCGAACCAGCTGGCGTAGGGGGATTCGGGTCCCTCGCGCAGCACCGACCACCAGGCCGCGTTCGTCGTTTCCGGGGCGATCGCCATGTGGTTGGGGACGACGTCGACGATCAGGCCGAGTCCCGCCTTGCGGCACGCGGCGACGAGCCGGCGCAGCCCGCCGGTCCCCCCCAGCTCGGGATTGATCTGCCCGTGCTCGACGACGTCGTAGCCGTGGGCCGAGCCGGGCGCGGCCTCCAGCACGGGCGAGAGGTACAGGTGGGAGACGCCGAGCGTGGCCAGGTAGGGGACGACGACCGCCGCGTCGGTGAGCGAGAAGTCCAGGTTGAGCTGGAGCCGGTAGGTGGCGGTCGGTACCATCCGGTCGGCGCCGTACCCCCCGCCGGGATGCGCCGGGTCAGCTGACACGGCGCAGCACGACGGTCGAGCGGGCGTCGAGTTCGATGGGATCGCCGGCCTTCACGGCCCTTCCCATGCTCGCGGGATCGAGGGCCGAGTGGAGCAGCGCGGTGTCGCTGAGCCGGGCGTCGACCTCGGCCGTCGACGGGCGGGTGTCGACGACGATCTCCCACGAACTGCCGAAACTGGTCGCCGGCGTCTGGAACCCGACCGGTTCGTGGTGGGCGTTGAAGAACAGCAGGAACGAGTCGTCGATGATGGCCTGGCCCAGCGCGTCGGGGTCCGGTATCCCCTCACCGTTGAGGTAGACGCCGAGTGATCGCGCCGTCCCGGACTCCCAGTCGCTGTCGGACATCTCCGTGCCGTCCGGGCGAAGCCAGGCGATGTCCTTGACGGCGGGGTCGTCCTTGACGGCGGGGTCGTCGCCGGAGCGCCCGCCGCTGCCGTCCGCGTCCTGGCCGCCCGCCTGCCCGCCGGTGGCCGCCTCGGCCGCGCCGTGCATCGTGCCGCCCTGCCCGCGCAGCGACTTGCCCTGGAAGAACCGGCGGCGGCGGAAGATCGGATGATCATGGCGCAGTCTTGACAGCAGGCCGGTGAACTCGATCAGGTCGGCGTTGCGCTCGGCGTCCGACCAATCCAGCCAGGAGATCGGGTTGTCCTGGCAGTACGCGTTGTTGTTGCCCTGTTGGGTGCGTCCCATCTCGTCTCCGGCGACCAGCATCGGCACCCCCTGGGACAGCAACAGCGTCGTCAGCAGGTTACGGGTCTGCGCGGCGCGCAGGGACAGGACGGTCGGGTCGTCGGTGGGCCCTTCGACTCCGCAGTTCCACGACCGGTTGTCGTCGGAACCGTCCCGGTTGTCCTCGCCGTTGGCCTCGTTGTGTTTTTCGTTGTAGGAGACCAGGTCGTGCAGGGTGAACCCGTCGTGCGCGGTGATGAAGTTGATCGACGCCCACGGCTGGCGCCCGCTGTTCTCGTACAGGTCGCTCGATCCGGTCAGCCGGGAGGCGAACTCGGCGATCCCGTGGTCCTGCCCGCGCCAGAAGTCGCGGACGGTGTCGCGGTACTTACCATTCCACTCGGTCCACAGCGGGGGGAAGTTCCCCACCTGGTAACCGCCCTCGCCGAGGTCCCACGGTTCCGCGATCAGCTTGACCTGGGAGACCACCGGATCCTGCTGGACGAGGTCGAAGAACGATGACAGCCGGTCGACGTCGTAGAACTCCCGGGCCAGGGTCGCCGCGAGATCGAACCGGAACCCGTCGACGTGCATGTCGGTAACCCAGTAACGCAGCGAGTCCATGATCAGTTGTAGCACGTGCGGGTGTCGTACCCGCAGGCTGTTGCCGGTGCCCGTGTAGTCCATGTAGTACTGGGGTCGGTTGTCCACGAGCCGGTAGTAGGCGCTGTTGTCGATGCCGCGGAAGCACAGCATCGGACCCATGTGGTTGCCCTCGGCGGTGTGGTTGTAGACGACGTCGAGGATCACCTCGATCCCGGCCTCGTGCAGGTTCTTGACCATTCCCTTGAACTCCTGCACCTGGCGGCCGTGGCCGCCGGAGGCGGAGTAGCCGCTGTGCGGCGCCAGGAACGCGATGGAGTTGTAGCCCCAGTAGCTGCGCAGCCCGCGGCTGACCAGATGCTCGTCATGGACGAACTGGTGCACCGGCAGCAGCTCGATCGCGGTCACGCCGAGCTTGCGATAATAGTCGATCATCACCGGGTGGGCGACTCCCGCGTAGGTCCCGCGGTACTCCTCCGGCAGGCCGGGATGGTTCTTGGTCAGCCCCTGGACATGCGCCTCGTAGATCACCGACTCGTTGTAGGGCCGGCGTGGCGGGCGGTCCCCGTTCCAGTCGAAGAACGGGCTGATTACCACCGACTTCATCATGTGGGGGCCGGAGTCGGCGTCGTTGACGCTGTCGGGGTCGCCGAAGGTGTAGGGGAACACCGCCTGGTCCCAGGCGACCTCCCCGTCGACCGCCTTCGCGTACGGGTCGAGGAGGAGCTTGGTGGGGTTGCAGCGCAGCCCTCGGGCGGGGTCGTAGGACCCGTGGACCCGATAGCCGTAGCGCTGGCCCGGTCCCACGGTGGGAAGGTAGGCGTGCCAGACGAAGGCGTCCCGTTCCCGCAGGTCGATCCGCTCCTCGTTGCCCGCGTCGTCGAACAGGCACAGCTGGACCCGGTCGGCGACCTCGGAGAAGATCGCGAAATTCGTGCCCGATCCGTCGTACGTAGCGCCCAGGGGATAGGGGCTGCCGGGCCATACCTGTGACATACGACCGAAGCCTACGGGCCGAACGGTATTCGCGGGCCGAGGTCACTTCATTCCTGGTTTGCGGCGCCTGCGATCTTTGAAGATCCTTTGATCGCCCACTGAACTAGGCAGTCTATCATGGAGTCATGTCCGACGGGACGATCTGGATCGTCATCGCCGGCGCCTTGGTCGTCGGCGAACTGCTGACGCTGGACCTGACGCTGGCGATGTTCGCGCTGGCCGCGCTCATTGGGGCCGGTGTCGCGCTGCTCGGCGTCGATCTGGTCTGGCAGATCGTCGCCTTCGTGGTCGCGGCGGGTGGATTCGGGCTGGGACTGCGCCCGGTGGCGAAGCGTCAGCTGCAACGTACGCCGCCCCTGCTCACGGGTACCGACGCGCTCGTCGGAGAGCGCGCGATGGTGGTGGAGCGGGTCGACGGCGACGGGGGTCGCGTGAAGGTCAAGGGAGAGATCTGGTCGGCCCGGTCCTACCCCACCACCACCGTGCTCGAGGCCGGCAGCGAGGCGCGGGTGCTGCGCATCGATGGTGCCACTGCCATCGTCCACAGTTTCGAGCTCTGACGACCGGGGCCCCGGCGCCCCCGGCGATGCCAGTGGATGTGACAGCGCCGACATCGGGACGGTCGGCATCGAGGGGGCTGAAAGTGAGAGGTACGCCATGGCAGGAGTGATCGCCGCCGCGGTGATCGCGGCGGTCCTACTGATTTTTCTGGTCCGGGCGGTGCGCATCGTGCCGCAGGCGCGCGCGATGGTCATCGAACGGCTGGGCCGGTATCACCGCACGCTGACGCCGGGCCTCGCGATCCTGGTCCCAGTTGTCGACCGGGTCCGTGACCGCATCGACCTCCGGGAGCAGGTGGTCAGCTTCCCGCCGCAGCCGGTGATCACCGAGGACAACCTGGTGGTCGGGATCGACACGGTGATCTACTTCCAGGTCACTGACCCACGGGCGGCGACCTACGAGATCGCGGACGTGATCCGGGCGATCGAGCAGCTGACCGTCACCACGCTGCGCAACGTGATCGGTGGGATGAACCTGGAGGCGACCCTCACCTCGCGGGACCAGATCAACGGGCAGCTGCGCGGCGTGCTCGACGAGGCCACCGGAAGGTGGGGAATCCGGGTTAACCGGGTGGAGCTCAAGGCCATCGATCCGCCGAAGTCCATCCAGGACTCGATGGAGAAGCAGATGCGGGCCGAGCGGGACCGCCGGGCCGCGATCCTGACCGCGGAAGGCGTCAAGCAGAGCGAGATCCTGCGGGCCGAGGGGGAGAAGCAGGCCGCGATCCTGCGGGCCGAGGGGGAGCGGGAGGCGCAGATCCTCACCGCCCAGGGCGAGGCTCAGGCGATCGACACCGTCTTCCGAGCGATCCACGAGGGTAACGCGGACCAGAAACTGCTAGCCTACCAGTACCTGCAGACGTTGCCGCGGATCGCCCAGGGGCAGGCGAGCAAGTTGTGGATCGTGCCCAGCGAGCTGACCACCGCCCTCGGTGGCCTCGGTGGCCTGTTCGGCGGTGCGGACCAGGCGGACAAGACTGTCGGGGCCCGTCCCGCGCCCGCCGAGGGCCCGTCCGCGGGACCTCCGTCGGCCGGTTCGTAACCCCGGGTCTCCCGGCCCGGCGGCTCATCGGTCCTGCGCCCGTCGGCCCGTCGGCCGCCGGCTGTCGTCGCCTGATCTTTTCGGGTGACCTGTCTCCTTGGGCGACCCGCCTCCTCGGGTGACCTGCCCGATCGGCCCATTCCGAGCCCGTCACCAATGGTTGGTGCGGACAAAACTTCCCGCCATTTAGTGATACTTCAGGAGGAGGTAGGGCTAGTCCGCTGAGCCGGACCATGGGACGATTCACCCAGCCAAACGGGGGCGGGTCGACGGGCGCAGGGGAAGGCGTTCCTCGTCGACGGAGGTCCCGCGTGGTCGCAATGTCCCCGACAGCTCGTGAGCTGTCATCCGGCTCGTCGTCCTTCGCCGTGCCGGGCAAGCTGGCGGTTCTCGCCTGTCCGCCGGCGCTGTGCCCGCACCTGGAGTTCGCCGTGTCCGGCGTTCTGTCGTCGCCACTGTCGTTGACCTGGACGGCGCAGCCCGGTATGCCCGGATTCCTCTTCGCCGGGCTGGAGTGGCGGGCGTCGCCTGGTACCGCGGGGCGGGTGGCTGGCGCGCTGCGCCGGCTCGGGCACGTCACGTTCGAGACCGTCGAGGGACCCTCACCGGGGTGTGACGCCGAGCGGTACTCCTACACCCCCGATCTGGGGCTGCACCGCGCCGCGATCGCCGCGAACGGGGACGTTGTCGTGGGGGAGGCGGCGCTGCGGGCTCTGCTGGAACGGGGGGAGGCCCGGGAGGCGCTCTCCCGGGGCCTGCACCGGCTGCTCGGAACCGCCTGGGACGACGTGCTCGAACCACTGCGCCGGGGCGCCCACGGCGCCCCGATCACCTGGCTGCGCCGGACCGGGTAGCCGGGTGGGGCAGCCAGGTGACCGGGTACCGGCAGTGCCGACCGGCTGCCGCGGGAGAGCTGCTGGACGTCGGCCGGGCGGGCCGGCGGGGTGGACGAGGCTCCTGGGCTGCGGAAGATCAGGGCGGCAGCGT
>NZ_CDWRCK010000130.1:0-11978 GCF_977927595.1 Frankia sp. CcWB3 | reverse complement strand
CCCGAGCCCCCCCTCACCCGTCCCCGACCGGACCAGGAGGGGCTGGCGGTGCGTGCCCGGGCCCGGCTGCTGGACTCGTCCGGTCATGTCGCCGTCATCGTGGATGACATCACCGAGTCGCGTCGGGTCGAGGCCGTCCGTCGGGACTTCGTGGCGAACATCAGCCACGAGCTCAAGACACCGGTCGGTGCGTTGCACGTCCTTGCCGAAGCGGTCGCCGCGGCCTGCGAGGACCCGGTGGCAGTCCGCCGGTTCGCCTCCCGGATGACTCACGAATCGGCCCGGCTCGCCCGTCTGGTTCAGGAGATCATCGATCTCTCCCGGCTGCAGGGCGCCGATCCGCTGCCCAACCTGCGGCCGATGCGGGCGTCCGCGGTGCTCACCGAGGCGGTCGACCGTACCCGGCTGGCAGCGCAGGCCCAGGCGATCTCGGTTGTGGTGATCGGCGACGATGACCTGCCGGTGTGCGGGGACGAGGGCCAGCTCGTGACCGCCGTCGCGAACCTGCTCGACAATGCGATCAGCTACTCGCCGCGTGGCACCCGGGTCGTGCTCGGGGTCCGGCGCAGCGGTGGGAGCGTGGAGATCTCCGTCGCCGACGAGGGCATCGGGATCGCGGAGAAGGACCTGGAACGGGTCTTCGAACGTTTCTATCGGGCGGATCCGGCGCGATCCCGCGCGACCGGTGGGACCGGCCTGGGGCTCGCCATCGTCAAGCACATCGCGACCAATCACGGCGGCGTGGTCTCCGTGTGGAGCGCCGAGGGCGCGGGTTCCACCTTCACGCTCCGGCTGCCGCTGTTCACCGGCGACGATGACGATGCGATGACGGACGGCCCGGACGAAACCCGCGAGGATGACGGGGTGGATGGCTTCGACGTCGTCGGGGTCGGTGCCGACGCCCGCGGTCGGGGCGATGGTGAACATCATGGCGATGATGAACTCGGTGGCGGTTCGTGAACGGTGAACGGTACTGGTCATGACCAGTGAACGCGGCGGGTCCACCCGTCCCATCGACAATAACAGGAAGCGGTCCGGGTCGGCCGGTCCGTCCAACGTAACAAGGGGAGCGAACAGGTGACCCGGCTGCTCGTGGTCGAGGACGAGGAGTCCTTCTCCGACGCGTTGTCGTTCATGTTGGAACGGGAGGGCTTCGAGGTGGGAGTCGTCGCCGACGGCCCCAGCGCGCTGGCCGAGTTCGATCGGCGGGGGGCTGATCTTGTGCTGCTGGACCTCATGCTGCCGGGCCTGTCGGGCACGGAAGTGTGCCGGACCTTGCGAACCCGTTCCACTGTGCCGATCATCATGCTGACCGCTCGGGATAGCGAGATCGACAAGGTGCTCGGGCTGGAACTCGGAGCGGACGACTACGTCACGAAGCCGTTCTCCGCCCGGGAACTGGTGGCGCGGATCCGCGCGGTGCTGCGGCGGCGGTCGGAGAACGAGGAGGTGGGGGACGCGACGTTGGAGGCAGGCCCGGTCCGGATGGACGTTGAGCGCCATGTCGTCACCGTCGACGGGACCACGGTCACCCTGCCGCTCAAGGAGTTCGAGCTGTTGGAGATGTTCCTGCGCAACGCGGGCCGGGTGCTGACCCGGGGCCAACTGATCGACCGGGTCTGGGGGTCGGACTACGTCGGCGACACCAAGACCCTGGATGTCCACGTCAAACGACTGCGGACAAAGATCGAGCACGAACCCGGCAACCCGCGGCACCTGGTGACCGTTCGGGGACTGGGATACAAGTTCGAGCCGTGACCCCGGCGGTCGCGGCCGGAGGGAACGGTGAAGAGGTGCTCGGTGGCGTGTGTCCGGGTGCGTGGTTTCCGAAGATCGTGGCGCAGCCCGACGCCGCTGTCGCTCCGGGACGGCAGGCGGCCGCGGTGAGTCCGCTCCCGGCGGGTCCACATCCCGGTCCGATGCGTCTTGGTGTGATCGACATCGGCTCGAACACCGTCCACCTGCTTGTCGTGGACGCGCACCGGGGCGGCCAGCCACAGCCGGCCGCCAGTGTGCGCGTGCCGCTGCGGCTGGTGGAACTGCTCGACACGGACGGGGCGCTGGACGCCGCCGGAGAGCGCGCTCTGACCTCCTGCATTCTGGACATGCGCCAGCAGGCCGACGCGCTCGGGGTCTACGATCTGGCGGCCTTCGCCACGTCGGCGTTGCGGGACGCCACCAACGGAGAGGCGGTCCTGCGCCGGGTGGGCGAGGCCACCGGGGTCGCCATCGGCGTCCTGCCCGGGGAGGAGGAGGCCAGGTTGACCTTCCTCGCCGTCCGCCGGTGGTTCGGCTGGAGCGCCGGCCGGTTGCTGGCGTTGGACATCGGCGGTGGTTCCCTGGAGATCGGCGCCGGCATGCACGAGGATCCCGAGGTGGTCGCATCCCTGCCGCTCGGCGCGAGCCGGCTGACCCGGGACTGGCTGGTTCCGAGCGACCCGCCCAAGCGGTCCGAGCTCAGCGAGCTGCGCCGTTATGTCCGGTCCCAGATCGCGCCGATCGTGGGCACGATCTACCCCCTGGGGGAGCACACGAGGGCGGTGGCGACGTCGAAGACCTTCCGGTCGCTGGCCCGGATCGCCGGTGCGGAGCCCTACAGCCGCGGTCCCTATACCCGCCGGGTGCTGCGCCGGGACGACCTCGCGGAGGTGACGGCCAAGGTGTGCCGGATGTCGGTCGAGGAACGCGCGGCGCTGCCGGGCGTCTCCGCCTCCCGGGCGGCCCAGCTGGTCGCGGGGGCGGTCGTCGCGGACGAGGCTCTCGGTCTGTTTGCCATCCACGAGGTGGAGATCTGCCCCTGGGCCCTGCGCGAAGGGGTGATCCTGCGCCGGCTGGACTGGCTCACCTCATCCTGACGCCGGAGCGATGAATTCCCTTTACCCGACAGAGGGTGACATGGGCGTTGCAGAAAGTGCTTTCGAGGTGCGTAATTGCCTGATGTGGCCGTTCTCACGGGCGATAGGGGGGTTCCAACCGTCATCCCGCGGATGTCTGTGCGGGCGGGCCCGCGGAGATGGCCTAGCCTGGGAGAGAGGTCGGTCATGACGGCCAACCCCCGGCTCGCGCGGCAGGGAGACGGATTGCAGGCATGGCGTGACGACGCGCGGTCGGTGGCGCCGACCGCGATGGCTCCCGCCCCGATCTCGTCCGGCAGGGCCGCGGGCGGTCCGGGGCCCGGCGGTGGCGGTGGCGGCGGCTGCGGTGGTGGCGGTGGCTCCTCGCCCGTTGTCCCGCGCGGAGCGCCCGAGCTGGTCACGACCGCTCCGGGTGCCCGCGTGGCGCTCTCCACGGCTTCGACCTATCCCGAGTCCACCGCCTCGGCCTTCGAGATGGCGGCGCGGCTGGGGTATGACGGGGTCGAGATTATGGTCTGGACCGATCCGGTCAGCCAGGATCCGCAGGCGCTGAAGCGGCTGATAGACTATCACGGCATCCCGATTCTGGCCATTCACGCGCCGTGCCTGCTGCTCACCCAGCGGGTCTGGGGTACGGATCCATGGGCGAAGCTGGTGCGGGCCCGTACCGCGGCTGAGACGCTCGGCGCGTCGACGGTCGTCGTCCACCCGCCGTTTCGCTGGCAGCGGGACTATGCCCGCGAGTTCGTGACGGGCATCGAGCGGATGGCCGGCGAGACCGACATCCGCTTCGCGGTGGAGAACATGTTCCCGCTGCGGGCGCGGGGGCGGGAGGTCTCCGCCTATGCCCCGGACTGGTCCCCGGTCGAGGATGACTACGCGCATGTCACCCTCGACCTGTCGCACACGAGTGTGTCCCGCTCGGACCCGCTCGAGATGGCCGAGCTTCTCGGCGAGCGGCTGGTCCACGTGCATATGGCCGATGGTCTGGGCTCGGCCAAAGACGAACATCTCGTCCCCGGTCGTGGCACGCAGCCCTGTGCCGAGCTGCTCGAACTGCTGGCCGCCGGCGGTTTCGCCGGCACCGTGGTGGTCGAGATCAACACCAGGCGGGCCGAGTCGCGCGCCCAGCGCGAGGCCGAACTCGCCGAGGCGCTGGCGTTCACCCGTCTGCACTTCGCCGCACCGTCTGCCGCAGGACTCCGTTCCACCTACGGCTGATCCACCGATAGCTGATCCACCGACAGCTGACCCGCGTCCGGGGCTGACACCGTTCCCGTGGATCGCCGCTATGGTCGAGTGCCACCATGGCGGAGTGTCCGTCCCTTCTGGTCGTACCCCCACCGGCTCGCTGTTCGACCCGTTGGCGGATGCCTACGCCGCGGCCAGGCCGAGTTATCCCGACCACATCTTCCGTGACGTCGAGCGGTTCCTCGGGCGGCCGCTGCGCGGCGCGGACGTGCTTGACGTCGGCGCCGGGACCGGCATCGCCACGCGCCTGCTGATCGGTCGGGGCGCGCGGGTGGTACCGGTGGAACCCGGGCCGAACATGCTGGCGCGGTTGCGCGAGCGGAGCCCCGGACTGCCCACGGTGCGCGGGGACGGGGAGGCGTTGCCCTTCCGGAACCAGGTTGCCGACCTGGTCTGCTATGCCCAGGCATGGCACTGGGTACATGTGCCGACCGCCGCGGCCGAGGCCGCCCGCGTGCTGCGGCCCGGCGGAGCCCTCGCCGTGTGGTGGAACGACGTCGACGCCGAGGAGTACCGGTGGTGGCAGCGCCAGCAGGAACGGCTCGAGCGGATGAACTCCGGATATCACCGCGGGTACCGTGCGCGACCGTTCGCCGACGAGCTGCGGTGGACCGGCCACTTCAGTGAGGTCGTCACCCTGACCGGCCGGTGGCGGCGCCGGATTAACATCGATGACTACCTCACGTGGCAGCGGTCGAAGTCCTACGTCGCGGCCATCGGCGATCGCCTCGGCGATTTCCTTGACGCGGAGCGTCGCACGATGCTGCGCGCCTTTCCTGACGGTGTCGTCGTCGAGCCGTTTCGTACGCTCCTGGTGATTGCCCAGGTTCCCGAGTAGCGCGCGGGAGAGACGGCGTGGGCGCCCCTGCCGCGGCTCTCCCAGCCGGCGATCCCCCCCTTTTCTCTGACGCACCGTGACGCCATGGTTCGGCCGATGTGTCTTCGTAATGAACCGTGCGCACAGCGTCGCTTTTTTGGTGTGACGTTGTTTTGTGGCCACTGGTACCCGTCTCGCCCTGAATTTTCCGATCCGTTAGTCTTGCGTCATTCGCACAGTGGTGTCTGACTTCGCTGGCGTAGCGGAGTGATACGGGTACCCGCGTCCGGGCCATTGGTCCGACCGGAGGCGTGGTTCGGGAGCGCCTCACGCTCGGGTCACCGCGGCACCGTGCGGTCACCCTGAGTGTCGGGCGTCGGTGCCGGGACTGCCGGCGCCCGCTGGAGGAGGCGACGGTCATCATGCGGCTTGCTCCACAGCAGACTGAGGCGACAAGGATAAAGCGCGACGGCACCCCGGCCGGCTGGGAGCCGCCGGCCGGACCCTCCATGCCGGCCGGGCCGGCCGAGCCCTCGGCGGCTGCCGCCGCGGCGAAGTTCGCGTACAACCCGGCGCTGGATGGGTTGCGGATCGTCTGTATCTACACCATCCTCGCCGGCCACATGGGCGCGATCCATGCCAGCAACGTCGCCGTCGACGTCTTCTTCGTGCTGAGTGGATTTCTTATCACCGCGCTCCTGCTGACCGAACACAGCCGGACCGGGACGATCTCGGTGAGTCGATTCTTGGTGCGCCGGGCCTACCGGCTGATGCCCGCGATGTGGGTGTACCTGCTCGTCGGGCTCGTGGTGACGGTGGCATTCAAATGGAACGACATCCCCTTCCGGGACGACTACATCGGGAGTGCGCTCTCCGCCTTCTTCAATGTCAACAACTGGTACAAGGTCCTACATCCTGCCGCCGGTGGGCGATGGTTGGCCCACGTGTGGTCCTTGTCCCTGGAGGAGCAGTTCTATCTCCTGTGGCCGGGGCTGTTCCTGATTGTCAGCCGCTCGGACCGGTTCCGGGCGCACCTGCTGAAGATACTTCTCGCCATGATCGCCTTCGCGGCGGTCTGGACCTGGACCGTGGCCGTCGGCGGCGCCCCGCACTCGCGGGTGTACCTCGCGCTGGACACGCACGTCACCCCGCTGCTGATCGGCTGTCTGCTGGCGGTCTGGCGTGACACCCGCCTGCGCGCCCTCGTCGCAGAGGAGCCGGGCCTGACCGCGCCGCGCCGCCGCCGGCACGCCCAGCAGATCGGCACGATGACCCCTGTCACGGCGGCGACGGTCGAGCGTTGGCGGGCGGGCCGTCGGATCGCCGATTTCGGCCTCGTCGCGGGGATCGGATTGATCTTCTTCGCCTTCCTTGGGCCGGACAAGGACGGTTATGACGCCAACTGGCTCGACCATGCCGCCTACCTGCCCAGCGCCCTGCTCGGTGCCGTGGTCATTCTGGGCGCCGACCTGCGTCGCGACGCCTGCTGGGTTCGCCTGCTGGGTGGTCCGCGGATGGCTTTCCTCGGAAAGATCACTTTCAGTATCTACCTCTGGCACTATCCGGTGATCTCGGCTGCGAACGGGCAGCTGGTGCCCCGGATCGGGCTGTGGCCGTCGGTCGTCGTGGCGGCGGCGGTCAGCACGTTCATCGCGTACTTCTCGAACCGGTTCGTGGAGAAGCCCGCGCAGCGTGCCCGACCCCCGTGGGCCGACACCCCCCGTGGGCCCGCGCCAGCTGCGATCGGTCAGTCTGATCGGCTGGATCGCGACCGGCCCGGCGATCCGCCCGGGACCCGGTCGCAGGGCGGCTGGTCGGACGGTAACCGGTCGGACGACGGTGGCTGGTCGTCGTACGAGGTCGGGTCCGATCAACCGGCGGCTGGCCCGGCCGATGCCGATGAATGGATCGATGAGGGCTACGCCCGTCCTTGGCCGGGGTATGGGTACGGACTCACCGAGACCGCCGACCTGTCGTGGGCGGTGCGAGGCCGGCAGAACGGCGGCGAGGAGGCGCAGCGGCCGGCGGCCACGGACCGCCCATACACCGCCGAAAATAATCTACGATCCTCGATCCGTCGCCGGCCGGCAAGGTGAACGTCACGAGCCCTGGACGCGACACGAGCTCTGGACGGGTCACGAACCCGGCCACTGGGGTGGCCACGAACGCCGGCTCGAGTACGACGGGCGACGCGGAGCCGATCGCCAGTCGGGCTACGGCTGATAGCCCGCGCACGACGGTGGGCCGGGATCCGCGTTCCGCTGGCCGCCCGAGGGCGCCGTAACCTCCAGGCCGGGGTAGAAGCGGGTGGAAGGGAAGGATGGTCATGATCGTTACGGTCATGGGGGTGGGACGGCTCGGCGGGGCGATGCTGTCGGGGCTGCTGCGGTCCGGACATGCCGCTCAGGACATCGTCGTGGCCGAACGTGATGCCGACCGAGCTGGTGAGATCGTGGCGAGTCACGGCGTCGAGGTGCAGGCGCCGGCGGTGGCAGCCGCCAAGGCGGATGTTCTGATCATCGCGGTGAAGCCCCAGGACGTCGGGACCCTGCTGGCCGAGATCGGGTCGGTTGTGGCGAACGGGACGCTCGTGGTGTCGTTGGCGGCGGGTATCACCACTGATCTTCTCGAGGAGCGGCTACCTTCGCTTCCCCCAGTAGTCCGGGTGATGACGAACACCCCGCTGCTCGTCGGGGAGGCGATGTCGGCGATCTGCGGGGGCCGCTACGCTGAGGAGGAGCACCTTGCCACGGCAGAGGCCCTGCTGACGCCGGTCGGCAGGGTGACGCGGGTGGCGGAGTCCCAGCTCGACGCGGTGACGGCCCTGTCCGGTAGCGGACCGGCGTACTTCTTCTACCTTGTCGATGCGATGATCGAGGCGGGTGTGCTCCTCGGGCTGCCCCGGACCCTGGCCGCGGAACTCATGACCCAAACCGCTCTGGGCTCGGCGCGGATGCTGCGCGAGAGCGGCGAGCATCCGGCGCTGTTGCGGGAGGCCGTCACCTCTCCGGCCGGGACCACGATCGCGGCGCTGCGGGAGCTGGACCGTCGCGGTGTGCGCGCGGCGCTCATGGACGCCCTGGAGGCGGCGAGCAGTCGGTCGCAGGAACTCGGCCGTGGTTGAGAGCACCCGGGTACCGGAGCACCTGGGTACCGGAGTGCCCGGGCTCCGATGGTTGCCCGCCGTGGCGGGTAGGCTCGCCCGGTAAATTCCTCAACATAGATCGGTCGGGTACGTGGGTTCTGTCATCAAGAAGCGTCGTAAGCGGATGGCCAAGAAGAAGCACCGCAAGTTGCTGAAGCGGACGCGCGTTCAGCGCCGCAACAAGAAGTAGGCCGCTGACAGGAAGTAGGTAGCGCACCAGTACGCGGGTCGCCCACCGGGGGGTGGGGCGTACCCGGGAGTCCGGTCGCACCTGGAGGTAGTCGGCTGATCCGCGGTCCCCAGCGTCCGGCGTCCACCTCGCACGCCACGAGTTCGTACCGCCATGTCGTCTCGTATCATGTGGCTTTGCGTGCTGTAACTGTTACCGTGTGGCAGGCTGTTTCCCTCGGGTGGCAGCGTGGCCGGCCCGCAGCCAGGGAGACGGCATGACGGGATCGTGGATCAATTTCCTGTCCGACTACGGCGTCGACGATGCCTCTGTAGGGGTGTGTCACGGGGTTATCGCGCGGCACGCCCCGTCGGCGCGCGTCCTCGACGTCTGCCACGCCATCGCGCCGCAGGACGTCGGGCATGCGGCCGTCACCCTGGTCGGCGCGATCGGTTATCTTCCGATAGGGGTTCATCTCGTCGTCGTGGAGCGGCTCGATGCCGACGGTTACACCCGTGGCGTGGCGATCCGGAGCACGGACGGCTCGACTTTCGTCTGCCCGGACAACGGCGTGGCGTCGCTGGCCTGGGAGGCGCTCGGTGGCGTCGCCGCGGTGCACGAGATCTCCAACCGGGAGCTGTGGCTGCCGCTGCCCACCGCGGTGTTCCGGGGACGGGACGTCTATGCGCCGGTCGCGGCCCGGCTCGCTGCCGGGCTCGCCCTCACCGACGTCGGCCCCCGGCTCGACCCCGGCACGCTCACGCGTTTCCAGCCGCGGGCGTGCAGCGTCGACGACGACCATGTGCACGGCGAGGTCGTGTCCGTCGACCACTTCGGCAACCTCTCGCTCAACATGACCCGGGCCGAGTTGGAGGCCGCTGGCATTCTGTTGGGAGATCTGGTCGAGGTCCGCGCCGGCAACCGCGTCATGCGGCTCACGTTCACGTATACCTACGGCGATGTGCCTCGTGGTGGAGTCACCCTGTGCGAGGATGCGTTGCGTCGGGTGATGATCGCGGTAAACTGTGGGCGAGCGGCCGACCTGCTGCGGCTGCGGCGCCAGGACGCGGTCGTCGTGGCACAACTGCCGAGGAGCCCGTCACCGGGACGCTCCATCCGGGATCTTCCGCTGCCGGCCCAGCAGTGATGCCGGCATCACTGCTGGGCCGGCAGCAGCGGCACCGGGCCTGGCCGGCGTCGATCCTCCTCCGGCTTGGACGGGTTATTTTTTCCCCGTTCTTCGTATTCGATGTGCGCGGCTGGCCTTACGCTGCGCAGTGAGCGGTCGAGGGATGGGCGTACGATGAGCCCACGATCGGACCGCGTGAACCTTCCTCGGCCGGACATCGTGGCCTTCGGCCCCGGGGAACGGCGGCGTGCTCCGGTCGGCCTGGTTCGGGCTGCCCGGCCGCCCGGCCATCCGGTCCGGGTGCCGGACTGGACCATGCGGGCGTTGCGGGAGACTGCCATGAGACCACGCCGTGTGTTGGTGACCGGTGTAGCGCGGCCGTTGGGGGCGCAGGTGGCGATGGCGCTCGCGGCTGACCCGGGGGTCGAAGCCGTTGTCGGGGTCGATACCACTGCTCCCACCAGCGACCTCGGGCGGACCCAGTTCGTGCGCGCGGACATCCGGCATCCGTTGATCGCAAAGGTGATTTCTACCACGGAGATTGATGCGGTGCTGCACCTGAACGTGATCGCCACGCCGCTCGGTGCGGGTGGACGGACCGCGATGAAGGAAATCAACGTCATCGGCACGATGCAGCTGCTGGCCGCGTGTCAGAAGGCGCCCAGTGTCACCAAGCTGGTAGTGAAGTCCACGACGTCGATCTACGGGTCGTCCGCTCGCGACCCTGCGCTGTTTACGGAGGACACCGAGCCGCGCGCCCTGCCCACCGGTGGCTATGCCAAGGACGCCGTCGAGGTCGAGGGTTACGTGCGTGGATTCAGCCGGCGACGTCCCGACATCGCGGTAACCGTGCTGCGGTTCACCAACATCCTCGGTCCGCAGATCGACAGCCCGCTCGCGCGCTATCTGGACCTTCCGCTGGTTCCCACGGTCCTTGGCTTCGACCCCCGCATCCAGCTGTTGCACTCCGATGACGCGCTGGCCGTGCTGATGCGCGCGACCCGCGGCGCCCACCCGGGGACGTTCAACGTGGCCGGGGACGGTGTGCTCCTGCTTTCGCAGGCGATCCGCCGAGCGGGTCGGCCGTTCACGCCGGTGCCGTTCCCCATGATCGGGATGTTGGGCGGGGTCGCCCGGCGGCTGCGGCTCGTCGACTTCTCCGCTGAGCAGCTCGACTTTCTCGCGCACGGCCGGGCCGTGGACACGACCCGACTGAAGGAGATCTTCGGTTACCGGCCCCGGTACTCGACGGTGGAGACCTTCGACAGTTTCGTCCGCCAGCGCGGGCTCCGGTTCACCATCGACCACGATCTGATCTCCCGGGCCGAGCACAGGATGCTCGACTCGCTGGCCCGACGCCGGCTGGTGGGAACACGGTGATGGGGGGGCGGTTGCGGCCCGCCAGATGCGGGATCGGACAAGGGGGGAGGCGGAACACGTGATGGAAGGTGACGAATCCCGGGGTGAAGCGCAGATCATGCCTTGGAAATCCGCCGCGGCCGACCCGGCTTCCCACGACCCGGCTTTTCTCGACGGGGTTTCCCCCGGCGCGGTCTTCCTCGGTCCAGCCGCTGCGGCCGCCGCATCCCCTCGCTCCTCGCTCAACGGTGCCGAGGCGACGCTGACCGACAGCCGGTCGGCGGCGGGTGGGCCGTCCGACCCGACGACGGGTCCCACCGCCGGTGCCGGGCCCGACGGCGGTGCCGGGACGGACGGTGCGCCACCGCCGGTGGCCGAACCCGGTGATCTGGAGACGGCCCTCGCGGGATCGCTGGCCTTCCTGCGGCGGCGCATCACCGGCGACTACGTCGTCGACGAGCACGGGTTTGACCCGGACCTCACCGAACACGTCGTCGCTCCGCTGCTGCGGCCGATCTACCGGGACTACTTCCGGGTCGAGACCCGGGGGCTGGAGAACATCCCGGACACGGGTGGCGCTCTGGTGGTGGCCAATCACTCGGGCACCCTGCCAATGGACGCGCTGATGATGGCTGTGGCCATCCTCGATCATCATCCGGCCCATCGCCACCTGCGCATGCTCGCGGCCGACCTGGTGTTCGCGGTGCCGTTCCTGGCCCCGCTGGCTCGTAAGATCGGCAACACCCTGGCGTGTCAGGCTGACGCGGAACACCTGCTGAATACCGGGCACCTTGTCGGGGTCTGGCCGGAGGGCTTCAAGGGCGTCGGCAAGCCGTTCAGTGAGCGGTACAAGTTGCAGCGGTTCGGGCGCGGAGGGTTCGTCTCGGCCGCGTTGCGGACGGGTGCGCCGATCATTCCGTGCACGATCGTCGGAGCCGAAGAAATCTATCCTATGATCGGCAACGCGAGGTCGCTCGCTCGCCTGCTCGGGCTGCCCTACCTGCCGATTACACCGACCTTCCCGTGGCTCGGCCTGCTGGGGTTCATCCCACTTCCATCCAAATGGATCATCGAGTTCGGGGAGCCGGTCCCGACGAAGACGTACACCGCTGAGGCGGCGGACGACCCGATGCTGGTGTTCGAGCTCACCGACCGCATCCGGGAGACCATCCAGCACACGCTGTACAGCCTGCTGATGCAGCGCCGCTCGGTGTTCTTCTAGGTTCTTTCCCGGCACCGAAGGTGCTCTAGGT
>NZ_CDWRCK010000129.1:0-12035 GCF_977927595.1 Frankia sp. CcWB3 | reverse complement strand
GCGACAGATCCGAGAAACTGGCCTCCTGATGCTCGGTCTGGTGGTCGGTGCTCGGTCTGGTGGTCGATGATCGGTCTCATGGTCTGATGCTCGAACGGTTCTGACGTCGTGCTGACATGGTTGCCGATCCTGGTGTGTGCCGGTCTGGCGATCAACGGTGTGCGGCTGCGCGGCCGGCTGCGTCGCCTCGACACCCTGCCAGCCTCCGGCCGCCCGGTGGACCCCGCGCATGAGTTCCTCGTCGCGACCGGGGTCCGCCTCTCCGACAGCGGCCGACGGGCGGCCAGTTACCACGCCAGCCGGGACCGGCTCGACGTGCTCGACCTCGTCCCGGCGGACCTGACGGCCGAACGGGCGCTCGACCTCGCCCGGATGGTCGACACCCGCACCTACCGGGCCGACCGCTGCGTGCCCGGCCGCGGCGCCTTCCAGGTGCTGCTGGTCCGCTCCGAGATCCTCCAGCGGGCTGGGATCACCCGCCGGGACGGTTTCGACCCGGTGGAGCTCGTCGACATCACCGAGCGGCTGAAGACCTTCGCCTCCGGCTCGACGGATCTGGCGGTGCTGCCGGAGCTGCGTGCCGCCCGGGACGACGCGGCGATGCGCGTCCGCGTCCAGCAGCGGGCCTACCGGTTCACCCGGCAGAACCAGCTCTTCCCGTTCGTACCCCAGATCGCCACCGCGATCGGCTTCCACGTGAACCAGCCGTTCGGCCTCGCGGCCATGGCGCTGTTTTGGTTCCAGCCGTTCTTCGTCTGCGCCGGCCGGGTGCCGCTGTCCTCGCGCGATCTCATTCGTTCCCCCATCGTGCGCATCCTCGGCGGGGTGCTGTTCGTGGTCGACTCCGTGCGGGCCGGCCGGGCGCAGGCCGTGAAGGCGGCCGAGGCGAAGGCCGCCGGGCTTCCCCCAGACCCGGTCAAGCGTGCGGCCAGGCAGGAGACCGCAGCCAGCCGCGCCTCCTACTCCCAGGACGTCCAGGCTGGCCTTGACCGGTTCCTGCGCCACGACCGGGCCGACTGCCCCTGGTGCGGATCGGTCGAGCTTGCCACCCGGGTGGAGTCGCCGGACCTGCTCCTGCGCAAGCCCGGTTCCTTCCGGCTGGACGGCTGCGAGCGCTGCGGACACGTCTTCCTCAATCCGTCGCTGAGCCCGGCCGGGCGCGAGTTCTACGACCGGGACCGCTACGACGGCCTGCGCACCGATGTCGCCGAGCAGGCTCTGGCCGCGATCGCCCGCGACCGGCGCTTGCCGTCCGGCCGTTCGTGGTGCCACGGACCTGGCTGGACGTGGGGGCCCGGTACGGTCACTTCGCCAACGCGGCCCGCGAGGTATGGCCGAGGACGGTGTTCGACGGGCTCGACACCTTTCCCGGCCTGGCGAAGGGCTTGGCGCGCGGCTGGGTCGACCACGCCCACTACGGCCGTTTCCCCGACGTCGTCGACAGCCTTGCCGGCCGGTACGACGTCATCAGCATGTTCGACTACCTGGAACGCCGCGACGACCCGTCGGCGGAGCTCGACGCCGTCGCGAAGGCGTTGCCGCCTGGCGGGCACGTCGTCTGCGAGCTGGCCAACGCCGACTGCCGGCAGGCCCGCTGGCTCGGTCGGTTCTGGCCCGGCTGGGCGGTCCCCGGGCGCGCCCACTTCATCCCCGTGGAGAACCTGATTGCCGCGCTGGAGGACCGGGGGCTGCGGCCGGTCACGGTGCGCTTCGCCGCGGCGCGCCGTCCCGGTGGCCTGACCGGCGCCCTGCTGCTCGCCGTGGCCATGATCGCGCCACGCCCCATGCCGTGGCTGCCCCAGCAGGCCGGCCCGGCCGGCGCGGCCGGCCGCGTCCTGGTGATGCTTGTGGCCAGCCCCCTACTGGGACTGGCCCGGCTCCTCGACCGCCTTGCCGGCTGGTACGCGCACGACGCCCGGTACGCCGGCACCTACCTGATGATCGCCCGCAAGGAGCTCTGACCTCGACCGATCTCGGCGATGAGCGCGGTGTTGCCCATGCGTCGAGGGTTTCCTCCAGCGACTCCAGGTCGTCGACGCTGATGACGATCGCGCTGGGCCTGCCGTGCCTGGTGATCACGACACGCCCGTGCTCACGTTCGACGCTGTCCACGACCTCCGAGAGCCGGTTCTTCACCTCCGCCAGCGGCATCTGTTCCGAGAACGACATAGCCACGAGTACAGCAAGCTTGTCCTCCGTCGGGGCTAGGGTGCCGGATCGATGGGTCGGACCGGCCAGGTCTCGAGGCGCCAGGCGGCGTCCCAGAACATCAGCAACATGCGTGGACCGGTTGACCGGAATGTGCGGCGCGGCACAGGGATACGGGACGTGCCGAACGAATGTCCCGCGGAGCTCAGGAGGCCAGCGCCCGCGGAGCGCGCGGCACCGACGCCGACCAGCCGCGGTCACGCAGCGCCCCGCCTACGAGGGAAGCCACCTCGGCCGGGGCGTCCCGCGCCAGGCGTGCCGGCAGACGGATGAGAAGCTGGCCCGTCGGCTCGGCGACGACCGTCGGCCGGGGGGCCGTCGCCTGGATCTCCACCCGTACGCGCCACGGCTCGTACCAGACGTCGAGGCGCGCCATCGGCTCGTCCGCGGGCCCGTCGACACTCGGGGTCCCCGCCGGCAACCCCCACTGCGCCTCGATGCGGCGGTACATGATCTCGGTGAGGTGCGGCGCGTCCCGGCCCAGGTCGTCCAACGTCTCGGTGATCAGCGTCCGGCGGCTGATCGGACCACGCCGGGCCAGCGCGGTCCGCAGGCTCGCGACGGTGACGAAACGCCGGCGGACGGCGTCGACGAGCAGGCCCTGCGCGTCCGCGCGGGTAGACGCCCACTCGGCCATGTCGATGACGGACCGGGCGGGGGCCGTCCGCCGGGGCAGGTGGAGGGGATCGATCTCGGTGATGTCGAGCCGAGCGCTGTGCCGCAGAAGCACGCCCGGCGGCGCGGCGATCCGACGGTCGGTGGGCAGGAGAACCGTCACCGGGCCGGTGTCGTAACCGTCCAGACCCGCGAGCCCCGCCGCGCAGGCGCCCGCGAGCACCGCGTCCGGGCCGACGGCCTGCAGGGCCCCCCACAGCTCCTGCATCCTCGTCACGGGTGCGGCGGCCGTGATCAGCACGCCGCGGAAGGGTTGCTGCCAGCGGCCGTCGTTCAACCGTCGGCGGATCTCGTCGCGGGTGATGCCGGCGTTGATCGCATCGCGCATCGTGATCACGCCGGCCTGCATGGTGGCGATCTCCTGCCAGGAGAGTCGGCCAGGGTTATGGGCCATGAGAAGACGATGGCGGTTGTCTGTCCGTTGGGCCAGAACCTTTTTCGGGCTGTGGATAACTTTCGGCTGTCTCCTTCCTGACGGCCGCGTTCCGGCCCGGGTCAGCCATGCCCCGGGTGGTGGTCCCCGACGCCGGGAACCCATCCCCGCGTCCCCGGGTGAGTGCTCTGACCCCCGGAGCCGCCGGAGCCGCTGGGACGTGTCTTGGGCGGGACGAGCCGGTAGACCTCCTCGTCGGCCGGCGGTTGCTGGCCGATGCCCGGAAACCCGACGGGCGGGGCGGGCTCGATCCGACGCCGTTCCTCCGCGCCGGTCCGCGCCAGACCGGCATGATCAGTACCAGCCTGGCCCGTACCAGCCTGGCCCGTACCAGCCTGGCCCGCGCCGGACTGGATCATCCCGGCTCCGGCGGTTCCGGCGTGGTGACCCGCCAGGGGCGCGGCGGCCGCGTCGGGTACGGACCAGCGGTCGGCCGGGGAGACCCCGGGCAGCAGGACGGTGCCCGGATTGCAGTCCCCCGGCACCACCCGTCCCGCCCCATCGACCGGGTTGACCAGCAGGAATGCGGTCGCCGGCAGGGTCTGGACGGTGGTCGGCTCCACGGTGAACTCGTAGACCCGCTGGGAGGTCGTGCCGTCGGTCGTCGAGTCGCTCACCGACGAGTTTGTCGTGCGCTGCCAGGTCTGCGATCGCGACGTCGTCACCGACTCCTGCCATCCGGCGTTCTTCGACGTGTTCTGCAACCAGGGCGGCAGCCGGGTGCCGTCGTAGGTCCGGCCGGTTCCGCCGCTGGTGCCGGCCGTCTCCGAGGTGCCGTCCTGGTCACCGACGCTGTCGCTGTCGCCGGCCGTGAAACTGCGCCCCACCTGGGCCGTCACCTGAGACATGACGAAGCGGTAACCACGCCCGATGAACTCCGCCGCGGTCGCGGCGTCCTTACCGTTTCCCAATCGCATGATGATAGTCGAGCCCCCCTGGCTGCCCAGCACCCGTTCGGCGTCGTCGGCGAGCCGTTCGAAGAGCAGCACGAGCCGCACCCCGGCGAGCTCGGCGTGGCGGGTCAGCCCGGTCAGGACCGCTCGGCCGAGATGGTCCGCCCCGGCGACAACCAGCATGTCCCGGCTGGTCGGCCCGCCCCGCTGGCGGCGACGGAGCTGGTGGAGCACGGTCTGGACGAGGAGCCGGTCCGCGAGTTCCTTGCGGTGGGCGGACGAGTCCCGGCTCGACGTGGCGAGAACCCGCAGCCCGGGTACCGGCCACCAGGCCGCCAGCGGACGGGGCACACTGTCGGCCCTGGTCGTCGGCACCCTGGTCGTCGACCTACCGGCTGCGGCCGTCAACATGTGGGCCTCGACCGTCGCGGCCGGTGCCATCGCGGCCGGTGCCGTTGCGGCCGTGGCTGGTGGTGGCGGGCTGAGCGCCTCCAGCGAGGAACGCAGGTAGCGCAGCTCATCGGCGATCCGGTCGCCGCGGCCGAACGCGTCCATGTGCGCGGTGAGCTCCCCGGCCTCGGCCGTCGACAGCGACATGGCCGCGCTGCCGTCGTCGAGACCTTCGAGGACGCGCAGGCCCTCGGCGAGACGGCGAATGCTGAGCCGTTCGTACAGAACGACGGCGACGGTGGTGACCAGATCCGCGTGCAGGGCGCGTCGGTGCGGATCATCGCCGCTCTCCTGGGACAGGCCGAACGCGTCGGCGACGAGCTCGCCGGCCTCCCGCGGCCCGAGGCCGTCGAGGAGTGCCACCTCGTCGAGCTGGCGGGGCAGGTCCCAGGACTCCACCGGCCAGCGCGCCTGGCCGGCGAGGCGCGCCAACCCCCCGCCCACCGTCCGCTCGCTGAGATCGACGAGCAGGATGCCGGTGCCGCCGGTGAGCACCGAGCAGCCCGCGGTGGCCAGCAGGCTCGCCCATCCGTCGCCGGTTCCGCCGAACACGTCGATCCTGGGGGTCGCCGCGGAGGCCGAGACGGGATAGAAGACGGCGGTGGCCTCCCGGCGTTGCAGCTCGGCCCGGTCGTGCGCGTCGACCTCGGTCTGCCAGGACGTCAACGCCTGTAGGTAGCGGGTGTACCCGTCGGCCCGGGCCGACGCGGCCCGGGATCGCGTCCGGCCCAGCCAGCAGTGCAGGACCAACGGAGGCAGGCACGCGACCACGGCGAGCGAGTCCCGCCGGGACGAAGAAGAAACCCCCCTCGCCCGCGAGCAGCGTGCCGAACACCACGAAGGCCATCGGCAGGACGAGCCGGGTCAGCAGGGCGCGGACGGCATGGTTTCGCCGGGCCGTGAGCGCGGTCAGATCGGGCGGTTCGGGCTCCTGCCAGGCCGGTTGACGGTCGGCGAGCGGGCTCGGGGTCGATGGACCGGTGTCGACGAACTCCCAGCCCCAACGCTCCCGTGGAACGAAGAGCCCCTGGATCAGTCGGGCCTCAGCCGTGGTCAGCGTGCCCACCCCCATCGCCGACCCTCCGCCGTCCCACTCGCCTGCTCCTGCGTTGCCGCCCACCGTGTCGCCGCCCACCATGCCGCGACTCCCCGCTCCCGATCATTGTGCACCTGGAAACGATCTCGGCACGTCCGGTGTCGATACCGGGGCGTTACGTGGCCATTATGGCGTATGGTGTCCACTCTGTCGCATTCCGCCGTGCATGCAGGCCCTGCCGTGCATGCCGGCCCTGCCGTAGCGCCCCGACGGTCGACGGGCCCGGGCGCTCAGTCCTGCGCTGTCCCGAACGTGGGTGCCGTCCCGATGGGCGGGCCGGGGGCGATGGCTGCCGCGGTGGACTCCGGTGGGGCGCTCCCCGGTCCGCTCGGCGCGGGGCCGACGAGGTCGGAGATCTGAGTGGCCAGCTCGGCCAGTCCGTCGCCGGTGCATGCCTGGTGGAGTGCGTCCGACAGCGAGGCGGCATCCGCCGCGCCGGTGAGTTCCCGGACCGCCGCGGTGAGGCCGCTGACCGCCGGATCACCGATGTTGACCTTCTCCCGGCCCGGAGCGTAGAGGGCACTGTTCTTCATCCGGGTGAGCTGTTTGCCCACGGTCTTGCCCGGCAGGGTCAGACCGCGCTCGCGCCAGGCCGCGGTGAGCGGATGCGGGCCCGCGTCGGCCCCCCGCCGGCGCACCGCGTCGATCAGTGCCTGCCGGACGTCCTGCCAGCGGTACACGCCCGCGGTCAGGTGCCGGGAGTCGACGGTGTTCGCCGCGTCTGCCGCGTCTGCCGCGTCCGCCGGGGACGGCGGCAGGCCGAGGAGCCGGCGCAGCGTCGCGAGCAGGGCGGTGGTGAAGTCGTCGGGGTCGACGAAGGGGCGCAGCGCGGCGGCGCGGGCGTCCGTCGCCCGGTCGGCGGCATGGGCGAGCGCGCAGTCGAGGATGCGACCCGGCAACGCAGCGAGGGTGGTCCGCAGGGGTTCCGCCGGAGCGAACGGCGCGATCCCGAGCAGATGGGTGAAGCCCATGACCTGGTGCGCGGCCACCGCCTCGACCCACACCACCAGCAGGGGATCGCGGGCCGCGGGGGCGGACGTCTCCGTCTCCTCCAGGGTGCAGGCGGGACCGGCGACGCAGGCCGCGCCGCAGCCGAGGCTGCGCCGTCTGGCCAGGGGCACCTGGTCGTAGTGCGCGAGGCGCGCGCTTTCCCGGTCGTCTCCGGCGACCATCCGGGCCAGCACGGGACGGTCCATGCCGTCCGCGCTCACCGCCGCCACTCCCGCCGGCAGCGCGACGACCAGCTCGGACTGGTCGTCGCGCAGGTTCATTGTCGCGCCGACGGCTTCCCGGTCGTCGGCGGCCGGGAGCCGGTGCATCACCTTCAGCGCGGTGTTCTTGATAACGTCGGGAAGGATTTTCGCTGGGATCTGTTCCACGACAATGAGCCCCTCGCCGTAGGCGCGGATCTCCGCGAGCAGCGAGGCGAACAGGTCGACGGCGGCCGCGGCCGGGCCGTCGGTGACGTTCTTGAGCAGCCGGTGGGCCTCCTCGAGGACCAGGACGTGGCGCAGTCCGCCCGCGCCCGCGTTGCCGTACCGGACCCGCAGATGCTCCACGACGCGGATCAGGACGGCGCCGAGCAGGAACGCCTTGTCCTGGTCGCTGGTGATGTCCTCCAGCTCGAAGACGACGTTGCGCGCCAGCAGGGCGCCGATGTCGATCGGATGCCCGCCCTCGAAGAACCGACCGGGAGAACCCTCCCGCAGGCTGCCGATGCGCACGTCGACAAAGCCCCGGACGTCCGCCGTGACCTCCGCGCCGTAGCCGATATTCTCGACCACCCTCGTCGCGGTGCGCTGCAGGTCCCCGAGGGTCGGATATCGCCTGCGCACGTCGACCTTCGGGTCCTCCTTCGGCCCGGCCACCCGGAATCTGGGCCGGTGCGCGGGCTCCGGCCGGTCCAGCACCAGGTTCCATCCCAGGTCTTGGTAAGAGACCGTCAGCGCGCGGGCGAGCACCTGGGGGAACGGCTCGTGCGCCTCGAACGCCGCCAGGAACAGGGCCCGGACGAGATCGATGTGGCTCTGCAAGGGAAAGCCGGGCTCGGGTTCCAGCGGGTTCAGCGACGCCGGTGGAGCGTCGAGCCGGCCCGGCCTGATGACGAGCACCTGGGCGAGGCCGGCGAGCCGCCCGGCCATCCGGGCGTACTCGGCCTTGGCCGGCTCCAGGACCAGCCACGGAACGGGCGCCGGAGCACGGGTCAACGACTCCAGCAGCGACCGCACGGTCTGTGACTTCCCGGATCCGGTGGCGCCGCAGACGAAGGCGTGCCGGTTGAGCGTCGCGCGGGGAACCGAGAACGCGCCGGCCGGCATCCAGCCGGCGTCGAGCACGTCGCCGAGCCGAACGGCGCCGGGCGTTCCCCGGGGGTCCGCGGGACCGGACCGGTTCGGACCCTCGGGCGTCACGTCGAAGGCGTGCGGTGTGATCAGGGTGATACCCGGCAGCTCACGGCCGGGCGGCCGGGCCAGCGCCGCCAGCAGCTCCGCGCTCGCTCGCGGCGAGGGCCGCGGCGAGCCGGCCAGCCCGCCGGTTCCGGTTCCGGCTCCGACCCCGGTTCCGGCTCCGACCCCGCCGAGGGCCCCGCGAACGAGGTGACCGGGCCGGTCGGACTCAACGTGTAGGGCAGCCGGTCGAGATCGCTGGAGCTGCACAGCAGGGCGGCCAGCGAGACCGCGCCGGCCGGGGTCACCCCACCGACCAGGATCTCCACGTCCCACATGCCGCTCGACGCGCCCCGGCCCAGTTCCCGGTAGCGGGCCTCCGCGCGCTCCAGGTCGAGCCGGGTGCCCTGGTCGTTCTCCCGCCGGCGCAGCACGGGAATCGATCGCGAGAGGTCCGCCCGTTCCTCGGCGAGATGTTCGGGGGGCACCGGCCACGCGAGCACAAGCCAGGCGAACGGGCCGACGAGATGCGCGGCGTAGTCGTCGAACGATCCGCGGCGGGTGTCCGGCGGCCGGACGTCGGTGCCGGGATCGGCGGCCCACAGGGCATCCGGGAGGCCTTCGCACCGCAGCCAGTAGGGGAAGCCTGCGAGCTGGGCGGGTACGGCGTCCGGTGGCAGCGCCACCGCTGTCGATCCCGGCGGGTACAGCAGCGGAACCGCGGTTGCGGCTGGTGTCGACGTGGCTGTTGCGAGCGACGTGGCCGGTGTCGACATGGCCGCCGCGGTCGGGTCTGTCGTGGTCGGGCCCGCCGGGAAGAAGGGGCGGCCGCCGGCGAGGAACCGGATGTGCGCCTCACCCGGGCCCCGTAGCCAGGCGACGGCGATTCCCGGCCGGGCTGCTCCCGGCACCGGGTACGGGCCGCCGCGAGTGGACGCACCGGAGACGGTGGGTTCGTGGCCGGGCCCGAGCGAGGTCAACTGCGCGTACGCGCCGACGAGGGCGGCGAAGAGCGCGGCCGGTACGGGATCGGGCCGGTCGGGTGTGTCGGGTCGCCGAGGGGCGGTGAGGATGCGGTGGAACCGGAAACCGGCGAGCACGATCGGAGGGGCCTATTCGTGCCGGCTGCGCCGGGAACGGCCGCCGGCCGTCCGTACCACCATGCCGGGCTCCTCGTGGTCTTCGTCTCGTCTCTCCGCGAACATACTTCTGATCATCGATGCCGATGTGGCAATCTATCACCCTCCGCTGGGCATTGGATCCGGATCGTGTCCATCATTGCTCGAAGTACTTGAATTCTGAGATCGGGGAGGAGCGAGGGTCGAACATGGAGGCATGGACGGTTGTCTCCGATCGTCACGGTCCCGGGCGCATGGACTCCCGTCGTCGTGATCGCGGTCTGCGGGTGTCGTGGGCCGACGCACCGGCGGCTGCTCCGGGATACCTCCCCGAGTCGGGGTACCTCGCCGGGCTGGGCTACCTCGCCAGGTCGGCGCGAATGATACGTATTGTCATCGCCGGTGCATTATGGCCGCAGCCGGATGGCGCGGGCGTGGCGGCCGCCGGGGGTGGCAGAGGTCACGGGGGTGGCAGAGGTCAACAGTGCGTCGCCGCCCCGCCCGTGGCGTCGTCCCGGAAGTCGGAGGCATGGCCGATCATCGCAGGAATCGCCGCCGGACCGAGACGCGTACGAGCCCCCCGCGGGGTCGCTCGGTCGCGGTCGGTGCCGCCGCGGTGGGTGTGACGTTGGCCGTGGGGGCGGCCAGTGCACTTCATCTCAGCAGTCCCGGCTCGGACCCGGGCTCCTCGCATGACCTGTCGGTGTCCCTACCGTCCGGGCCCAGGGGCGCGCCCCAGCTCGGACGCACATCCGGGCTCGATCCCACCTCCGAAGCACGCCCGGCGGGAGTGGGTGGGCCGGTGAGGACGAGCCGGGCGGCCGGCACCGGCGCGGACGGTCGGGCGGGGCCCGCCTCCGACCTCACGGCGATCCCCGAGGTCGGACCGGTGATGATGACGAAGATCCCGCAGGCCGCCCGGCAGGTGATCGTGGTGAGCGGCATCGACCGGAACGCGAACACCAACAACGTGACGCTGTGGGAACGAGCCGATCCCGGCTCCGCCTGGGAGACCTACGGCGCCCCGCTGATCGGCCGCAACGGCGCCGACGGCTGGACGTATGACCATCGGGAGGGCGATCTGCGCAGCCCGATCGGCGTGTTCAGTCTCACCGCCGCCGGTGGCAAGCTGGCCGATCCGGGCACCGGTCTGCCCTACGAGTATCGCCCGTCGTTCTACCGGGCGACGGGTCCGCGGGGCGAGCTGATGCCCGACGCGTTCAACTACGTGGTCGCCATCGACTACAACCGACTGCCCGGGCATCCGCCGTCGGACCCGACCCGTCCGCTGGGCCCGCAGATCGGCGGGGACATCTGGCTGCATGTCGACCACAGATCGCCGACGCGGGGCTGCATCGCGGTGGAACAGGACGCCCTCGTGGCCATTCTCCGTTGGCTGACCCCGATGGCCCATCCCATGATCGTTATGGGAGACGCGGCGGACCTCGGCGCCGACAACGCCCGCCCCTGAGCCCCTTGCCTTGCCTATCCAGAGGGATAAATCAGACACAAAAGCCTCTGGACAGGCAAGGAAGCCGGTGAGGCTCAGCCGGCTGGCTTCTCCGCGTGCTGTTCCGCGTGCCCACCGAACTGCTTGCGCATCGCCGACAACAGCTTGTCGGCGAACAGGCCATCCCCGCGCGAGCTGAACCGCTCGTAGAGGGACGCTGTCAGCACATGGGCGGGAACGCCCTCCTCCACGGCGGCCAGTACCGTCCAACGTCCTTCCCCGGAGTCGGACACCCGGCCGCTGAACTCGGTGAGTCCGGGATCCTCCTGCAGCGCGGCGGCGGTGAGGTCGAGCAGCCAGGAACTAACCACGCTGCCCCGCCGCCACACCTCGGCGATCGCGGTGGTGTCGAGGTCGTACTGGTAGTACTCCGGGTTGCCCAGCGGGGCGGTCTCGGCGTTGTGCTCGGCGGACGTCGTGCCGATGTTCGCCTTGTCGAGCACCGCGAACCCCTCGGCGAAGGCGGCCATCATGCCGTACTCGATGCCGTTGTGCACCATCTTGACGAAGTGACCGGCGCCGTTCGGGCCGCAGTACAGGTATCCCTTCTCGGCCTGGGTGATCTCGCCGGTCCGGCCCGGGGTCCGCGGGATGGTGCCGACGCCGGGTGCGATCGTCTCGAACAGCGGCTCTAGGCGGGCCACGACCCCCGGTTCGCCGCCGATCATCAGACAGAAGCCGCGTTCCAGCCCGAACACGCCCCCGGAGGTGCCGACGTCGACGTAGTGGATGCCCCGCTCGACGAGCGACGCGGCACGCAGGATGTCATCCCGGTAGTAGGAGTTGCCGCCGTCGATGATCACGTCGTCCGGCGCGAAGTGCTCGGCCAGGGCCGAGACGGTCTCACCGGTCAGCCCGGCGGGCACCATGATCCAGGCAGCCCGGGGCGGACGCAGGGCTGCGGCGAACTCGGCGAGGCTCCGCGTCTCCGTGGCGCCCTCCGCCGCCAGGGCCTTGACGGCCTCGGGGTTGACGTCGTAGACCACGCATTCGTGACCACCGCGGATCAGCCGGCGCACCAGGTTGGCACCCATCCGGCCGAGTCCGATCATCCCGAGCTGCATCTTCATCTCTCCGCTGGTTCGTCTCGATGGCCCGCTCCGGCGTGTCGCCGGGACGGGCCCGGCCTGGCGCTCCTGACGCCATTCTCCGTGCTGCATCCGTGCTTCCCCGTCCGTGGTGCACGTGCTTCTCGTCTCCGAGCCGGCGCCGGCCCGGTCACGGTCCGTCCGTGCCGTCCGTGCCGTCTGGATCAGTTGGATCAG
>NZ_CDWRCK010000128.1:5548-12473 GCF_977927595.1 Frankia sp. CcWB3 | reverse complement strand
CCCTAGTTCCCCTAGCCCCCCTAGCCCCGGCGCACCAGGTCCGGATGTCGCATTCCCCATGATCGGCGGTACAGGTCCCGGCGGCCGGCGACGTGCGCCAAGGTGACCAGGAGCACGACACCGGCGATCACGTAGGCGTTCGTGAGGAGGATGGTCGGGTCGCGGTGGTGCGGCCAGTTCTGATCGTGGGGCGTGATCCACCAGACGGGGGAGGCCACGAACAACACGTAGCCGGCGAGCGCCGCTCCGACGTACCGGTGTGAGGCTCGGCCGTTGGTGGCGTTGGTGGCGAGCCAGAGCAGCGTCGGCACCGCCCACACCCAGTGGTGACTCCACGAGATCGGCGAGACCAGCAGTCCGGTGACCGCGCAGGCGAGCAGGCCCGCGACGGGCTCCCCGCGCCGGTGCAGCCGCACCGCGAGCGCCAGCCCGGTGACGGCGACGGCGGCCACCATCAGCCGGTGGATCTGGACTACCGACGCGCCGTCTCCCCAGATCCGGGTCATCGCGCCGTACAGCGACTGGTTGCCGGCGTACGTGACCGAGCCGATCCGGCCCGGATCCGCGAACACCCCGCCCCAGTAGGCGCGGGACGCCGCGGGTGCCAGCGCGAATGCCACGGCATGGGCCGCGAGAAACGTCCCCACCGCTCCGATCGCCACCCGGCGCCGGCCGGCCAGCCACAGGTAGGCCACGAAGATCAACGGAGTCAGTTTCACCGCCGCGGCGAGACCTGTGAGAGCACCCGGTGGCAATCGGGTGAACGGTGTGGACCGTCGCCCGGGCCCGGCATCGAGCCAGACCGCCAGCATCAGCAGGATGTTGACCTGCCCGAAGATGATGGTGCTGCGAACCGGTTCCGTCGCGAGCGCCGCCACCACCAGCAGCAGCGGCGGCGCCCAGCGCGAGCCCAGTGCCCGCCTGGCCCCGACGGCCCGCGCGGTGCCGGTCGGCGGGATGAGCCAGGCCCGCAGCCTGGACAGCAGCAGGATGAGTGCCGCGACGGTCAGCGCGGCCCAGACGACCTCGGCCAGCCCCAGTGGGATGGCGGCGAACGGCGTGAACAGCACCGCCGCGATCGGCGGGTAGGTGAAGGGCAGGCCGGCCGCCGTACGCACCTGGTAAAGGGCGGGCCCGTCCCAGACGGCCTGCCCACCCAGCCGGTAGACAGCGAAGTCGGTCTGCGGCTGCGGTGCGATCATCACCGTGAGCACCACCAGCGCGGCGGCGACGCCCGTGGTCACGACGGGCGCCGTCGGTCGCGCCGAGGCGACCGGCACCGGTCCCGGGCCTGCCGTCTCCCCGTCGGGGCAGGCGGTACCGGTTGCCGGGCGCATGGTTCGCGCTTGCCGCATGCGTTCGGCATAGCACCCCGAGGCGGTCCGCCAGCTGGGAGCCCGGCAGCCACCATCAGCCGTTCATCCCGGCGCCATCCGCCGGTGGCCGTCGGCGCTGAGGCAGGACACCGCGGGCCGAGGCAGGACACCGCGGGCCGGGCCGGTGCCCGTGGGCTCCGACATCCTTACAGGACAGGTATTGTTCACCGGGTGGTCCCGGGCGCGCCGCCTGTTGGCGAGGTAGAAACGTCAGGCTTTGTACCGGAATGGACAAGATAGAGGACACCGCGCCGCACGGAACCGCCCGACCGGGCGATCCTGGTCGACGCCGTTCGTCGTGCATCGGTGGGGGCGTTGGCGGACGCCTCGACGGAGGCGCCGTCCTGCTCGCGGGATGTGGGACCGCCGGATCGGTGCTGGTGGTGCTGGTAGCGGGGCGACTGGCCCTGCAGCCCGGAGTCGTGACCCCGTCACGCTGGTTCGGGCTGCTCGACCCGGTGCCGCTCGACCGCCCCTCTCCGCTACCCGCTTTTATGATCATCGGGGTGGCGCTGCTCGTCGGCGCATGGTTCCGGTTGTGCCAGCGCGCGCACCAGGGCGACCTGTCGGTCCCGCGGATAGGCCTCATCATCGGCTGCTGGGCCGTTCCGGTGCTGCTCGGCCCGCCGATCCTCAGCCTCGACGTCTACTGCTACACCGCGCAGGGGACGATGCTCGCCGCCGGGCTCGACCCCTACGCCACCGGGCCCACCGCGCTCGGCGCCCGCCCCGTCCTGCTGGCCGTCGATCCGATCTGGAGATCAGCACTGTCGCCCTACGGGCCGGTCGCCCTCGGCTACTTCCGGCTGGTGAATGCGCTTGCGGGCGGTGACGTCCTGCGCGCGGTCGTGCTGCACCGGGTCGTCGCGGGGGCGAGCGTCGTCGTGATGGCGGTGTGCGTGGTGCGGGTGTCCTCCGTGGCGCGCCGGCCCTGGGCGCTGGCGTTCTGCGCGGGTAGTCCGATCGTGCTGCTGCAGCTCGTCGGCGCGATCCATCTCGAGGCCATCCTGCTGGCGCTGCTCGTCGGCGGTCTGACGGCGGTGTACCGCGGCAGGCCGGTACTCGGTCTCGTCCTCATCACCGCGGCCGCGCTGGTGAAGTGGCCCGCGGCCTTGGTCGTCGTGGTGGTGCTGGTCTGGCGGTCGGTCAGGGCAGTGAGTGCCGCTACCGCCGCGACCGAGGCCGCGACCGCGGCCGCGGCCTCGGTCGGATCGGGTCGGCGTGCGGCCCAGCTCCGTCGCGTCGGTGCCGTCGCTGGGCGGGACCTCGCCGTCGTGGCGAGCGTCGTCGTGGTGCTGTCGAGTCTGGTACCCGACGGCTTCGGATGGCTGCGCGTCGCGCGGACACCGGCCGCCGGACTGACCCTCTACGCCCCGACCACCTGCCTCGCCGATTTTCTGTCCGTCCTGGCGAGGATGGCCGGATCGGCGATGCGCTTCGAGGATCTGGTGGGACCCACCCGGGCCGCGGGTGTGGCCGTCGCCGCCGGGATCTTCGTCTGGCTGCTGGTGACCGTCCGCGACCGTGAACCGCATGCCACCGCCGGGCTGGCACTACTCAGCCTGGCCCTGCTCGGACCCGTTCTCTACCCCTGGTATCTCACCTGGGGCGCCGTGCTCCTCAGCCTGACCGGGCAGGCGCCGCGACGGGTGCTCGGGGCGGTCACCGTGGTCGGCTCGTTCCTGGCCCTGCCGCACTGCGAGCTGTTGTTCATCGAACATCCGCAGGTTGCTCCCTGGTTCGTCCGGCAGGGGCCGATCGTCCTGCTCCTCGGCTTGACCTGCGGCATCGCCGTGGCCCTGGCCGCCCGGCGTCGTCCTACCAGCGTGCCCTGAGCGCGGCGCCCGTTCCGTCCGTCGCCGGGTCTCACGCCTCGTCGGCGGCCCGGCGCAACTCCTCGATGTCGAGCTTCGACATCTTCAGCATCGCCTGCATCGCCCGCTGGGACCGGCCCGGGTCGGGATCGTCAAGGAGCTCGGGCAGGGCCGTGGGCACGATCTGCCAGGACAGCCCGTACCGGTCCTTGAGCCACCCACAGGGTCCTGCCTCGCCACCGTCGGTCAGCCGGTCCCAGTACTCGTCGATCTCGGCCTGGGAACCGCAGCCGACCTGCAGCGAGATCCCCTCCGAGAAGGTGAACTCGGGTCCGCCGTTCAGCGCGACGTACTCCTGACCATCCAGTTCAAACCGGACGGTCATGACCGTACCCTCGGGACGGGGCCCGGCCGGGCCGTAGCGGGTGATGTCGACGATTCGCGAGTTCGGGAAGATCGACGCGTAAAATGTGACTGCCTCCTCGCCCTGAGTATCGAACCATAGACATGGCGTGATTGCTGGCATCCTCCGGCCCTTCCTGTCTGTATGAGAAGCGCGCGGCCATTTCCCGCACGAGCTTTTCCCGAAGAGCTTTTCCCGAAAGAGCGTCGTGGTACCCTTGGATTAGGGGCGAAAGCGGTCCGGGTCGGCCGCGGCCCAGTCCGCCGGCGGCTCGGCGAGCAGTTCCCCGGGTTCGAGCCACTCGTACAGCTCGGCGTAGCTGCGGGTGTCGGTGTGGGTGACCCGGCGTATCAGCATCCCCGGGTGCAGCTGTTCGGGACCGGCGCAGCCCAGCGAGGCGATCACCTGCACCGCCTGGGCCACCGTGGCCTGTTGGTAGCGGCGTACCCGCTCGCCCTTGTCCGCGACGTCCACCGCGCGGGCGCGGCGCGGATCCTGGGTGGCCACCCCGACCGGGCAGGTGTTGGTGTGACAGCGTTGCGCCTGGATGCAGCCGACCGCCATCATCATCGCGCGGGCCGCATTGGTGTAGTCGGCGCCCTGGGCGAGCCGTTTGACGATGTCCACCCCGGTGGCGATCTTGCCGCTCACCCCGATCCGGACCCGGTCCCGCAGGCCGACGCCGACGAGTGCGTTGTGCACCGTCATCAGGCCCTCGGTGAGCGGAGTGCCGACGTGGTCCTCGTACTCCAGCGGCGCGGCGCCGGTGCCGCCCTCACCTCCGTCGACGACGATGAAGTCGGGGGTGATCCCCTCCGCCAGCATCGCCCGGCAGATCGCGAGCAGTTCCCGCCGGGACCCCATACACAGTTTGAATCCCGTGGGCTTGCCGCCCGCGAGCTCCCGCATCCGGGCGATGAACAGCACCAGTTCCCGCGGAGTTGAGAAGACCCGGTGTCCCGGCGGGCTGACACAGGTCACCCCAGCCGGGACACCGCGGGCCCGCGCGATTTCGGCGCTGACCTTCGCCGCGGGCAGGATGCCGCCGAGGCCGGGCTTGGCGCCCTGGCTCAGCTTCAGCTCGACCATCCGGACCGAGGGAAGAGCTGCCTTGTCCTTGAACAGCGCCGGGTCGAAGTCGCCGTCCGCCGTGCGGGCACCGAAGTAGCCGCTGCCGATCTCCCAGACGAGGTCGGCGTGGTAGCGCAGATGATGCTCGGTGAGACCGCCCTCCCCGGTGTCGTGAGCGAAACCGCCCGCCGCCGCGCCGCGGTTCATCGCGAGCACGGCGTTGCCCGACAACGCTCCGAAGCTCATCGCCGAGATGTTGAGCAGCGCCATGTCATACGGCCGGGTGCAGTCCGGGCCGCCGATGCGCACCCGGGGCGACGGGGTGCCCGGCGCAACCGCCAGTGGCACCGTCGAATGCAGCAGGTACTCGTAGCCGACCGCGTTGACATCGCGTTCGGTGCCGAACGCCTGGTCGCTGTGGATGCCCTTCGCTCGTTCGTAGATGCTCGTCCGGATGTCGCGGTCGAACGGGCGGCCGTCGTAGTTGCGTTCGATGAAGTACTGCTGGATCTCCGGCCGGATGGACTCCAGTATGAAGCGGAGGTGGCCGAACACCGGGTAGTTCCGCAGGATTGCGTGCCGGCGTTGCGTGACGTCGTGGACGGCCAGGGCGAGCAGGGCGCCGGACACGGCGGCGGCCCCCACCAGCCCGCCGACCACCACAGCCCGGCGGCGATCGCCGCCGCCATGAGCCCCGCCAGGGCCGGCACTATCCCGAACGAGAACATCGCGATCGCGATCCTTCCCTGCGCCGGCCGTGCGCGGGCCGCGGCCGGCGGAACCCGGCCGATCTGCCTGGACCCGTCGGGTCCGGCGCCTTCGACGCTATACGCCGGACGGTTCACGGAGTGTTCCACGGCCGTGCCGCGGCCGCGGGGACACGCAATGGGCGGGGACCCGCAATGGCGAGCGGGCCGTCGGTGAACAGGGTGACTCCCTGCTCACAACAACTTTCACAGTATTCCGGAATGTCCGCCTCTTTCCCTGGGGGCATCGGACGGATAGTCGCCGCCGCGTTCGTCATCCTCCACATCGAGCACAACAGGACGACCTGCCTGCACAGCGCCACGACCCGTTACGCGGAAAGGTTCGGCGCTTGGCGCTTGGCGCTTGGGAGTCGAAATGAAATAACTTGCGCGTTTCGAACCCTCCACAGGCCTGTGACCTGCGATGATGCTCTCGATCACGTATTTGTTACTTCATTACGTCCCCTTGGCGCACTGTGCACGGTGCACGTGTCGGTGCGCCGGAAGACCTCTCGTCCGTGCGAGCATCGGTCCGGCTCGGGTGCGGTCGCCACACCAGAAAATTCGAGACTCCGGGAGTACGACAAGACCACGATCATGCCGTTAGGCCCGCTGGTTTCGACTGCTCGGCCCCATGCACCCGGTCGCGGTTGTCCGCTGAAATTCCTAAGACCGAAATAGCGACTCTTTTGCGCCGAGAGCCTCGCTCGACCATAATGAGAAAGGTGGATTTTTTATGCGATCACTGCGCCTGATGGCCGCTGTCGGCGTGGACAAAAAGCGGTAGACGTCATCAAGCGGTAGACCTCGTCGAGGGCCGGCATCATTGAGGTGCGCTCGAAGGAGCGGCACCACATCGTCCACATCCTGGACCGGGATGACGGTCGGCAGCGATGAATCCTGGGCGTCCACGGCCCAGGTGTCGAGACCGATCACCGTCTTCCCGGCCCGGAGCGCGAAGGAGATCTCACTAAGCGTTCCCCAGCTTCCGCCGACGGCGACCAACGCGTCGCTGCCGCGGACGAGCAGGCCGTTGCGCAGCTCGCCCAGCCCGGTCGGGAGGCTGACGGTGAGATGGTCGTTTCCCTCGTCCCGGGACAGGCCCGGCAGCAGCCCGATCGTCGTCCCGCCGACCGATCGGGCGCCCCGGCAGGCCGCTGCCATGATCCCGCCCAGGCCCCCGCAGACGACGTACCAGCCGACCTCGGCGAGACGCCGTCCGACGGACTCGGCGGTGGCGACCTCACGGACGGTGGCCTTGGCCGGCCCGATCACCCCGATGTAGACTTCGTCCCGCCGCATCCGCCCGTCCCGCCGCATCCGTCGATCCTCCCGCCGGTGAGCCGGTCGAGCGACCGCGCGCCGCATCGGACAGCCGCATCGGACAGCCACATCGGAGAGTCCGCGCCCTGCACGCTTCGTCACGTTTTATCGAGGCCCGGCGGGATAGTAGAGACCCTGTTGGGGCCGCCGGCCCCGCCAGCAGGGCCGACTGACCGGATGGACGGACCGGAT
>NZ_CDWRCK010000128.1:0-5117 GCF_977927595.1 Frankia sp. CcWB3 | reverse complement strand
GACCGGACGAGACCGGGCGAGAGCGGTCGTGGTCGAGTGGTCGTGGTCACGCAGGTGGGCCGGGGCGAGGCCTCGGGCGAGGCGTCGGGTGGCGGCCGGTACCCGGCGACGACAAGGGTGGGGGTGCAGGTCCGTGGCGAGTAGTGCGGGATTCTTCCCGAGACGGGTCATAGCTGTGACACGCATGTGTAACGGCAGGCCGTAGCGTAGCCCGCCATGAGCGACGCACGAATCGTGGCCGTCGGTGTCGAGGAGGAATTTCACATCCTCGATCTCACCACCCGTCAGCTCGTTCCCAGGGCCGAGGAAATCCTCCGCCGGCTCGACGGGGACTCGTTCTCCCCAGAGCTATTGAAATCGGTTGTCGAGACGAACAGTCAGCCGACGGCGGATCTGCTGGAGCTGCGGACGAACCTGCTCGATCTGCGGCGGCGACTCGCGGAGGTGACCGGCGAGCTTGGGCTCGGGCCGGCCGCCGCGGGCACCGTGCCGATCGTGGACATGGATCTGCTCGACGTCTCCCGGGACGACCGTTACGAGCAGATGACTGAGGACTACCAGATCGTCGCGCGCGAGCAGCTCATCTGCGGCGCTCAGGTGCACGTCGACGTGGCCGACCGTGACCTCGCGATGGCCGTCGTCGCCTGGACCGCGCCGTGGCCGCCGATGCTGCTGGCGCTCTCGGCCAGCTCGCCGTTCTGGATGGGTGCCGACAGCGGCTACGCGAGCATGCGCACGCTGGTGTGGCAGCGATGGCCGACCGCGGGGGTCGCCGGGTCCTTCCGGACCGCCGCCGAGTACGACCAGCTCGTGGCGGACCTGATCAAGTCCGGGGTGATCAGCGACCCGGGGATGGTCTACTTCGACGTCCGCCCGTCGGCCCACCTGCCCACCGTCGAGCTGCGCATCTGCGATGCCTGCCCGGACGTCGACAACGTCATCCTCATCGCCGGGCTGTTCCGGGCGCTGGTGTGCCAGGCCATCGAGGAGATCGAGGCCGGCGGCCAGGCCCCGCCGCCGCGCGCGGAGCTGCTGCGCGCGGCGACCTGGCGGGCGGCCCGGTCCGGCCTGGAGGGCGACCTCGTCGACATCCTCGGTACCGGCCCTATACCGGCCCAGGCCATGCTGCGCCGGCTGCTCACCGAGGTCCGCCCGCAGCTCGAACGGTTCGACGACTGGGAGCTCATCGACAACCTGGCCGAACAGGCCGTTGGCCGGGGCAGCTCCGCGCACCGCCAGCGCCGGGCCTTCGCCCGTCGGGGTCTGCTCACCGACGTCGCGGATCTGGTGCTGGCCGAGACCCGCGACGTCCCGCCCGCGGGGGCGGCGGCCGCGCTGGGGAGCGCGCCCGCCGTGTCCGCCTCCGACCAGATTGCGCCGCGGCTGCTCGAGCGATACCAGCCGACCGGGTACGACGAGATCGTCGATGCCCGCGGCGCGGTCCGTCCCCAGTACCGGGCCGTCATGCGCACCTTGGAACGGCTCGGCCCGGGCATCCTCGACGAACGGGTCGGGACGCGCGAGGCCGAGCAGAACGACCGGGGGATCATCTTCCGGGCCTCGGGGGACTCCACCAGCCGTCCCTTTCCGTTCGACCTGGTCCCGCGGATCATCGCCGCCGACGACTGGACGACCCTGACGACCGGGCTGAGCCAGCGGGTCCGGGCCTTGGAGGCGTTCCTGCACGACAGCTACGGCGAGCGGGCGGCCGTCGCCGACGGGATCGTGCCGGCCTGGGTGGTCAACGACGCGCCGAGCCTGCGCCACGGCGGTCGTGCCGCCGGCCCGGACGCCATCCGGGTGACTGTCGCCGGCATCGACCTGGTCCGCGGCGGCGACGGCGGCTGGCTGGTGCTGGAGGACAACCTGCGCGTCCCGTCCGGTATCGCCTACGCCATGGAAGGCCGGCGGCTCGCCGAGTCGGTGCTGCCGGAGCTCGGTCCGCCGGCCGGCATCCTGCGGCTGGACGGTATACCCGCCCTGCTGCACGAGGCGCTGGTCGCGGCGGCCCCGGCGGCGGCCGCGGGGGAACCGGCGGTGGCCGTGCTGACCGGCGGGAAGACCGACGCGGCGTACTTCGAGCATTCCCTGCTCGCCGAGAAGATGGGCGTTGCGCTGGTGGAACCGGCGGATCTGCTGGTCGACGACAACGACGTCGTCCACCGGATCGACGGCTCCCGGCGGTGCCGCGTCGACGTCCTCTACCGCCGGATGGACGAGGACGACCTGTTCGGCGCCCTCGGAGCCGACGGCACCCCGTTGGGGCTCCCGCTGCTGCGCGCGATCCGGGCCCGCCGGGTCGGCATGGCGAACGCTCTGGGTAACGGGGTGGGTGACGACAAGGTCGTCTACGCCTACGTCCCGCGGATGGTCACCTACTACCTGGGCGAGCAGCCGGTGCTCGACGACGTGCCGACCTATGTCTGCGGTGACCCGGAGCAGTGCGAACACGTGCTGGACAACCTCGATCAACTGGTGGTGAAGCCGGTCGACGGGTACGGCGGGTCCGGCGTGGTCATCGGGCCGCGCGCCGAGCCCTACCGGCTCACCGAGGTCCGCGAGCGGATCCTGGCCGATCCCCGGCAGTGGATCGGCCAGGAACTGGTGTCGCTGTCGACCCATCCGACCTGGCACGACAGCCATCTCGAACCCTGCGCGGTGGATCTGCGGGTCTTCGTCTACGCCGGGTGGGAGCCGCGGGTGGTGCCCGCGGCGCTCAGCCGGGTGGCGCCTCCCGGCAGTCTGATCGTCAACTCCTCGCAGGGCGGGGGGTCCAAGGACACCTGGATTTCCCGCCGTTAGCCGGTGATTCCCCGCCGTCAACCGTTCCGTGACCGCTACTCTCCGTAGTCTGATCCAGGGTGGCCCGGTCTTCCGTCGCGGGGTGCTCCGTCGCGGGTGCACTGCGGTTCCGCGCGGGTTGGCGACCGAGGGAGTTGGCAACATCGCGGACACTGTTGTGAAATCTCCGTCCTCGAGAGTGAGGTCGTAATCAACGGCTGCGGTATCGGGAAGGAAGCCCCGGGGAATGGATCTCGCCTGACTTCATCGATCGACGGGAGCGCACATGTGCGGGCTGAGTGGCGAGCTGAGATTCGACGGCCGGGGAGCGAACGTCGACGCGGTGGTGCGGATGACCGCGACGATGGTGCCGCGGGGCCCGGACGGCGTGGGAGTGTGGTCCGCCGGCCCAGTTGCGTTCGGGCACCGTCGCCTGAAGATCATCGATTTGTCCGAGCGCGGTGCCCAGCCCATGGTGGACAACGAGCTCGGCCTGACCACGGTGTTCAACGGGTGCATCTACAATTATCAGGAGCTGCGTGACGAGCTGGTCGCGGCCGGCTACCGCTTCTTCTCCACCTCCGACACGGAGGTGATCGGCAAGGCGTACCACCGGTGGGGGAGACGCTGCGTCGACCACTTCGCCGGGATGTTCGCCTTCGCCATCGCCGAGCGGGACAGCGGGCGGCTGATCCTCGCCCGGGACCGGCTCGGCATCAAGCCGCTCTACCTCACCGGGAACAGCGAGCGCCTGCGGTTCGCCTCCACCCTGCCGGCCCTGCTCGCCGGCGGCGGCGTCTCCTCCGACATCGACCTGGTCGCCTTTCACCACTACCTGTCGTTCCATTCCGTGGTGCCCGCCCCGCACACGATTCTGGCCGGGGTGCGCAAGCTGCCCGCGGCGACCGTGCGGGTGGTGGAACCGGACGGCACCTCGACCGACGACCTGTACTGGCGTCCCAGCTTCACCCGCGATCCCGCGCACGCGGACTGGACCGCCCGTGACTGGCAGGACGCGATCGCCGAGCGGCTGCGCCTCGCGGTGCGCCGCCGGATGGTCGCCGACGTCCCGGTCGGCGTGCTGCTGTCCGGTGGGCTGGACTCCAGTTTGATCGTCGCGCTGCTCGCCGAGGCGGGGCAGAAGGATCTCGCGACCTTCAGTGTCGGGTTCGAGGCCGTCGGCGGCGAGCCCGGCGACGAGTTCGTCTACTCCGACGTCATCGCCCGGTATTTCGATACCGACCATCACCAGATCCGGGTGCCGGGGACGAGGCTGCTGCCCGCCGTCGACGCGGCCATCGCCGCGATGAGCGAGCCGATGGTCAGCCACGACTGCGTGGCCTTCTACCTGCTCTCCCAGGAGGTCTCCCGGCACGTCAAGGCCGTGCAGTCGGGGCAGGGCGCCGACGAGGTCTTCGCCGGGTATTCCTGGTATCCGCCGCTGGCGGGTGTTGGGCGGACCGACGCCGTCGACGCCTACCTGCGGGTCTTCGCCGACCGACCGCACCGGGACCTGCCCGCGATGGTGGAGCCGCACCATCTCATCGAGGCCGATGCCAGCCGGCACTTCGTCGCCTCCCACTTCGCCCGGCCGGGCGCCGAGACCGCCGTCGACGCCGCGCTGCGCATCGACTCGACGATCATGCTCGTTGACGACCCCGTGAAACGGGTCGACAACATGACGATGGCCGCGGGGCTCGAGGCCCGCACCCCCTTCCTCGACCACGAGCTGGTCGAGCTCGCCGCCGCCTGCCCGCCGGAGCTGAAGCTCGCCTCCGGCGGCAAGGGCGTGCTCAAGAACATCGGCCGCCCGCTGATGCCGGTCGACGTCATCGACCGACCCAAGGGGTATTTCCCGGTGCCGGCGATCCGTCATCTCGACGGGCCGTTCCTGGACCGGGTGCGCGAGGCGCTCACCGATCCGGCGGCGAAGACGCGGGGCCTGTTCCGGCCGGTGTGGGTCCGGACGATGCTCGCCGCCCCGAACGACAACCGCACGGCGCTCGGCGCGAACGCCCTGTGGCAGGCCGCGCTGCTCGAGATGTGGCTCCAGACCCACACGGTCGCGTGATCTACGTAGGTCGCACGACCCACGTACGTCGCACGACCGAGTCGCATGATCCCTTGGAGTGACATGATCCGACCCGCGGTGGCGCAGCCGGTGGTGGGACGGCCGGCGGTGGCGCGGCCGGTGGTGACGCAGCCGGCGGTGCCGCACACCGTCGACTCCGGGCGTCCCGGCGATCTGTCCGACGCCTGGGTCGCGGCGGCGAGCTGTCGCGCACCGAGTACCGGCCCGCATGGTCGGCTCGCCTTCGTCGGCGATCGCGGCGGCG
>NZ_CDWRCK010000127.1:0-12061 GCF_977927595.1 Frankia sp. CcWB3 | reverse complement strand
GAGGAACGGTCCCTTCAACGTCGTTGACCGACGCCCGTTCCGGAGCACTCCAGCCGCGGTTCCAGCGCGAGGGATGCGCACCCCTACGGGGTAGTCCGACACCGGAAGCGGGGGTACCCCTTCTAGTCCCCTCATCGGGAGGTGTGCCATGGCCGCGAACATTCTCGGCTTCCCTGAACCACCATTCCCTGCAGGCAGGTCGGGAATACGGATGGCGGGTCAGGAATACGGATGACGGGGACAGCCGGGTACAGCGGAAGCAGCCCTACGAGCCCTCCGCGAGCCCGCTACGGGGTTAGTCCGGGGTTAGCTCGGGGGGGTTAGTCTGGGGGTAGTCCGGCTTGGGCGCCGGTTCCACCGTCGGCAGCCGCTGCCGCCGGCCATCGGCCGTCGGCGGCCGTGATTCTCCGCGGCTCGGCTACCCGGTCGGCTGCCTGGGGCAGCCGCTCGGACGGCCCGCCGAGAGTTGCCGTTGTTTAATGTTGTGCGCTTTCGTTGCTTCAACACGATTGCCCGATGTCATACGACGATGATCTGTTGTTGCGGGGGTGGACGCCAGTCGGATGATCGGCGGGGGTGCCGCCGAGGGATGCTGGGATTTCTTTGGGTCGCAGACGTGAGTGGACCGGGCGCGGGCGACCTGGCGCCCACGCCGGCGGTGAGATAGGTGTGTTGTCTGGCATGACAGTGGGTAGTGGTGGGGTTTCTGGCGATATTACCTGCCCACCTGTTGTGCCAAGGCAGTGTTCCTGTCGGTGCGGGTCGCCTACGTGCGGGAGGCCGGACTCTCGGGGTCGATGGTCGACATCGACCTGTTCGGGGTAGGCGAACCGGTGGCACCGGAGCGCCCGCGCCCCCGAGGCGGGCGGTGCGACCCGCACGGACCGATCAGGCGCGACCGCCTGTCGGGCATCACTTGTCCGCAGGACCCTTCTGCACGGCTCTTCTGCGGGTCGAGGCATGTACGCGGCACAGACGGGCGGGTAGGAGTTGACTGACGGCACCTGGCGGCACCCGAGAGGACGAGGTGGACCGATGAGCCTGAGCATTCGCAACCGACTGACCGGAACCGTCACCGACATCACCGAAGGTGCGGTGATGAGCACCGTGACTGTCGACCTCTCCGGCGGGCAGACCGTCACCGCCGCGGTGACCCTTGATGCGGTCAAGGACCTCGACCTCTCGGTGGGGGCCACCGTCGAGATTCTGATCAAGTCCACCGAGGTGGCGCTGGCCACGGGCAGCGTGGATGGTCTGAGCATCCGTAACCGGCTGCGCGGCACGGTGTCCAGCCTGGAGACCGGCGGTGCCATGGCCGTCGCGCATATCGCCCTCGATGGTGGCGGCGAGCTCACCGCGGCGATCACCCTGGCCGCCGCGACCGACCTCGGTCTGGCCGCGGGTTCCTCGGTGACCGCCCTGGTCAAGTCGACGGAGGTGGCCCTCGCGGCAGCCTGACGGGACAGCCTGACGGGGCCGGCCCCGCGTCCAACCGCGGAGTCGAGCCGGGTCTTGGTCCCGGGGCACGTTCGAACAGGGGAGAGACGCTGTGCGGGCGACCTTCATGGTGGGACGGATCGCTGGAGTCCGGATCGGGGTCCACTGGAGCGTGCTGCTCATCTTCGGCATCATCGCGTTCGGCCTCGCGCAGGGCCGCCTCCCACAGGTGTACCCGGGCCATGCCCTGGTGGTGTACTGGTTGGCGGCCCTTGCCGCCGCGGTGGTTTTCTTCGCCTCGCTGCTCGCCCACGAGGTGGCGCACGCCCTGGTGGCCCGGCGCAACGGGGTGGCCGTGGACGACATCGTGTTGTGGCTGCTGGGCGGGGTGGCCCGGCTGAAGTCGGAGGCGTCGAGCCCGGCAGCGGAGCTGCGGATCGCGGGTGTCGGCCCACTCGTCAGCCTTCTGCTGGGCGGGCTCTTCGTGCTGGGCGCCTGGCTGCTCGCCCTGGCGTCCGCGCCCGAGCTCCTGGTCGAGGTGGTGGCCTGGCTGGCGGGCATCAACCTGCTGCTCGCCGTCTTCAACGCCTTTCCCGCCGCTCCGCTCGACGGTGGGCGGCTGCTGCGCGCCTTCCTGTGGTGGCGTACGGGAGATCGGCTGCGGGCGACCGCCGGGGCTACCGCAGCCGGACGCGTCCTCGGCTGGCTGCTCGTCGTTCTGGGACTCCTCGTGTTCATGAGAGGCGGCGGATTCGGCTGGCTCTGGCTGGCTCTGATCGGCTCGTTCCTCATCGCGGCCGCCACCGCCGAGGGACGGCAGGCGCAGTTGCGCGGTGTGCTCGCCGGCGTCCCGGTACATGACGCCATGACGACGAAGCCGCTCACGGTGCCCGCGGCCCTGACCGTCGCGAACCTGCTGGCCGGCCCGCTGTACCGGTACCGGCACTCGGCGTTCCCGGTGACCGGCGAGAACGGAGCCCCGGTCGGGCTGGTGACCCTGGACGGCGCCAAGCAGGTGCCGCCGGAGAAGAGCGGCACGGTAACGGTAAGCGAGGTGATGGTGCCACTGTCGCGGACCACCATCGCGGGTCCCGACGACCCGCTGGCGGATCTGCTGCCGCGCATGGAGCCCGGCGCCGAGCACCGCGTCCTGGTGATGGACCAGGGCAGACTCGTCGGGATCCTGTCGCTGTCGGACATCAGCCGCATGGTGACGTGGCTGATGAACGCCGCCCCCGGGCCGCGCGAAGTCCCGTGACCGAATCCCACCGCCAACGCGGGCCTTCGGCTACCGCGGTTGGCGGCGGTCAGCGGAGATCGTCGGGTTCCCTGGCGGCATAGATCGCTGTTTCGGCGCGGATGGCGGCGGCCACGTTGCGGGCCGCCGCCGCGACCTCGGGGCCGAGTCCGAGGCCTGCTGAGAAGGTATGGCCGGAGATTGCGTAGATGACGAGATGCCGGGGAAGCCGGCCGAGTGTTCGGCTGATCTCGATGGTGTCCGCGAGGCCGAGCGCGTGGGTCGATGGCCCGACGAGATCCGCCGGCAGTGTGCGGTCGTTGGCCGGTAGGCGGTGCACGGTTCCGGGCGGGGCCGCGGAATGGGCGGCGTCGATGATCCAGACGGCGTCGGCCCCTTCCCAGGCGGCAAACAGTCCTGTCGGCTCGCCGGCGCATTCGACCACGTCGACGCCAGGTGGGAGCGTGCAGCGTAGCTGATGCGCGACTGCCAGGCCGACGGCGTCGTCGTGTCGGTAGGGATTGCCGATCCCGATGACGGTCAGCCGTGCTCGATGTGGAGGGTCAGGAAGTGGGTTGCACATGAGATGCAGGGGTCGTAGTTGCGGATGGCCCGTTCGCAGCGCAGGGCGAGTTCGGGCTCTGGCAGGTCTATGAAGCGTTCCACCACGCCGCGCAGGTCTTCTTCGATCGGACGTTGGTTCTGGGCGGTTGGTGGCACGATCTTTGCGTCGAGGATGGTGCCGTTGTGGTCGATCGTGTAGCGGTGGTAGAGCAGGCCGCGGGGTGCCTCCGTGACCCCGTAGCCGGTTCCCGCCCGGGGCGGGGCCTCCAGCGCGGGGGGTCGGGCTCGGTGTAGTCCGCGATGATCCGCAGCGCCTCGTCGGCGGCGTGGACCATCTCGATGCAGCGCACGATGATGCTGCGGTAGGGGTTGCGCTCCGGTGGGCGCAGGCCGATCTCGGCGGCGGTCTCGCGGGCGGCGGGCGCCAGGCACTGCGCGCCCAGCGCGAAGCGAGCCAGCGGTCCGGTGAGGTAGGAGCCGCCCGCGGCCAGGGTCGAGTGCAGAGCGTTCGACCAGGGCACCTGTTCTTCGGTGAAGTGCCGGTCGTAGTCGGCCGGGGCGATGTCGAGGCCATCGGTGGAGGCGATCCGGCCGCGCTCAACGGGGTATTCGCCAGGTTGGTGGAGCGCGACGAAGGTCTGGTGGAGTTCGTCTTCGGGGAAGTCCAGGGCGGCGGTGAATCGGGCGATGTCTCGCGCCTGTTCCAGTTGCCCGACGAGCTCGGTCAGGTCGCGCCGGCGTGGTGCCCGGTACCAGCCGCCGACCCGCGCGTTGACGGGGTGGATCGCGCGGCCGCCGATGACCGTCATGAGCGTGTTGCCGGCCTTCTTCAGCGTAAGTCCCAGCTTGACCAGGGCGGGCTGGTCCTGGGCAAGGTGTAGTGCGCTGTCGTAGCCGAGGAAGTCCGGCAGGTGCAACAGGAAGACGTGTAGCGCGTGACTCTCGATCCATTCACCGCAGTAGATGAGCCGCCGTAGGGCGGCGGGTGGGCCGGTGACCGTGATGCCACAGATCTGTTCGATGGCTGCCAGCGCGCCCATCTGGTAGGCGACCGGGCAGATGCCGCAGATCCGGGCGGTGATGTCGGGTGGCTCGGTGTAGGCCCGGCCGCGGAGGAACGCCTCGAAGAAGCGCGGCGGTTCGAAGATCTTCAGGTGGGCCTCGTCCACCCGCCCGTCGATGATCTTGATTAGCAGCCTTCCTTCGCCCTCGACCCTGGTGAGCGGGGGAGGTGCGATGGTCCTAGTCGCGCGCATCGGTCTCACCGCTTCCCGAACCCTCGCCGGGGGCGTCGCGGAACGTCGGCGCGGCGGTGTTGAACGTCCGGAACACTCGGTCGACGTTGTCCTCGTTCATCCCGAGAACCCGTAGCTGGCGGATCAACGCGGGGGTGTTGGGGCTCTCCATCGGGCCGAAACAGCCGTAGCAGCCGCGGTGATAGGCCGGGCAGATCGCACCGCATCCGGCATGCGTGACCGGGCCGAGGCACGGCGTGCCGTGCGCGACCATCACGCACACCGTCCCGCGCCGTTTGCATTCGGTGCAGACGGAGGATGAGGATGAGGAGATGTTCGGGCGTCGGCGAGCGAGGAACGCGCTGATGACTTCGAGGAGCTGGCGAGGGTTGACCGGGCAGCCCTGGAGTTCGAAGTCCACCCGGACGTGCGTGGAGATCGGGGTGGAGGTCGCCAGCGTCGAGACGTACGCCGGGGTGGCGTAGACGGCCGCGAGGAAGTCGCCGACGTCGGCGAAGTTGCGGAGCGCCTGGATGCCGCCGGCGGTCGCGCAGGCGCCGATTGTGACCAGACGCCGAGACGCGGCCCGGACCTGCTGGATGCGTTCCACGTCCTGTTCGGTGGTGACCGAGCCCTCGACGAGGGAGAGGTCGTAGGGACCGTCGACGGTCGCGCTGGATGCCTCCAGGAAGTAGGAGACGTCGACCTCGCCGGTGAGCGAGAGCAGCTCATCTTCGCAGTTGAGCAGGGTGAGCTGGCAGCCGTCGCAGGAGGCGAACTTCCAGACGGCGAGCCGGGGCCTGGTTGGGCTGGTCGGCGTCGGCGTCGGCGTCGGCATCACAGCTCCCGGACGGCGAGCAACGGTTCCAGGCGGTCGTAGCCGCAGACCGGTCCGTCCAGGCAGAGCATCAGCGGGCCGAGCTGGCAGCGGCCGCAGTGGCCGAGGCCGCAGTGCATGTTGCGTTCCAGGGACAGGTGGATGCGGTCGGCGGGTACGCCGGCGTCGACCAGGGCCCGTGCGGTCAGCCGCATCATGATCTCGGGTCCGCAGGTGAACGCGACGGTTCTGGCCGGATCGAAACGCACGTGCGGGAGAAGGGTGGTGACGACGCCGACCCGGCCGTCCCATCCGGGCTGCGCACCGTCGACGGTCACCAGGGCTTGGAGGTCGGTGCGGTCCTGCCAACCGGCCAGCTCCCGGCGGTAGAGGATGTCCGCGGGTGTACGGGTGCCGGCGAGCACGACCACGTTGCCGTAGTCGGCGCGCCGTCGCAGGAGCTGCCGGACGACCGGCCGCAGCGGCGCCAGCCCGAGCCCGCCCGCGACCACGACGACGTCCAGCCCGGCGGCGGCGCCTACCGGCCAGCCTCGCCCAAACGGGCCACGCACCCCGAGGACGTCGCCCGGGCGGGACGCGCAGATCGCTTCCGTCACCGCGCCGACCGCTCGGACGGTGTGCACAAGCGGGCCGTCGGTACCAGCCGTCACGGAGTCGTCGACCATCACGGAGTCGTCGACCGTCGCGAGGTCATCGCCTGTCGCCGGGCCGCAGCCCGTCACGGACAAGGGGACCTCGCCGACGCCGAAAGCGTAGACCATGGTGAACTGGCCGGGTGCGGCGATGATCGGAGCGCCGGAGAGCGGTGCGAGTTCCAGGGTCCACGTGTCACCCGTCTCCTGGTGGCGGCGGGTCACCCGGAACGGCCGAGGGGTCATCTCCCCGGCCGCGCCGTCAGCCCTGGCCCGGGTTTGCGTAGACATCGAGCAGCCGCAACCGGGTGGCCTGCAGGCGCTCGATGAGCACCTGCGCAAGGTGGGACAGCACGTCGTAGCCCAGTGCCGGGTCCTGGGAGAACTTCCCGCGGAGGCAGGCACCGTCGATGGCGGTGGCGCGGACCAGCGAGAGGGCACGGGCGTCGAAATGGAGCCGGTACGGCGGGAACAGCCAGGACCAGCCCACCACATTGCCGGCTCCGACGGTCTCGATGGGGACCAGACCCCGGGTCGGGACGAAGGTTTCGATCGCGACCGTGCCGTGCCGGATGACGTAGAGGGTGTCGGCCGGGTCGCCTTCCCGCAGGAGTACGTCGCCCGGGCGGAAGACGGCGTGCCGGGCGCACCCGGCGAGGAGGGCGAGGTGGTCCGGGTGCATACCGGCGAAGACGCCGACCTCGCCGAGCGGTGCCTCAACCGACGTCATCGCCGGCCGCGGAGTTCGCCCGAATGGCGGTCAGTTCCTCGGTGACGTCGATGCCGACGGGGCACCAGGTGATGCACCGTCCGCAGCTGACGCATCCGGACGTTCCGAACTGGTCGTGCCAGGTGCCGAACTTGTGGGTCAACCACTGGCGGTAACGGGAGCGTCCGGAGGCACGGACGTTGCCGCCGTGGATGTAGGAGTGGTCCAGCGAGAAGCAGGACTCCCAGCTGCGCCAGCGCTCCGCCTCACTTCCGGTGAGGTCGCTGACGTCCTCCACCGAGGTACAGAAGCAGGTTGGACACACCATTGTGCAGTTGCCGCAGCTCAGGCACCGCTGCGCCACCTCGTCCCACCGTGGATGTTCGAGGTTGTCCGCGAGCAGGTCACGCAGGTCGGCCGCGTCGACGGTGCGTCCCATCCGGCCGGCCGCCCCGTCCACGGCGGCTTGGGCCGCGCTACGGTCGGCGGCTTCGGCCGGGCGCCCGGCCAGCTCGCCCAGTATCTCGACGCCCCGAGGGGTGCCCGCCTCGACGAGCAACCGGTGGTCACTGGCCAGGATTTCGCTGAGGACCAGGTCGTAGCCCTCCCGCACCGCCGGGCCCGTGTTCATCGACACGCAGAAGCAGGTCCCACCCGGCTCGTGGCAGTTCACCGCGACGATGAACACATCGCGGCGGCGAGCAGCGTAGTCGCGGTCGGCGTGGCGCCCCCCGAGCAGGATCCGGTCCTGGATCGCGATGGCCTGCAGCTCACAGGAACGGACGCCGAGGAATGCCACCGCTGCCCGCGGTAGCGGTTCCTCCGCCACCTCGAAGCCGCCACCTCGAAGCCGCCATCGCCGAAGCCGCCATCGCCGTGGCGGCGGGTCTTCAGCAGGCGCAGCCGGGGCGGCAGCAGGTTCTGCTTCCACGAATGCGGCCCCACCGCGTAACCGAACAGCGCCGCGTCGCGACGACGCTCGAGCCGGTAACGACCAGCCTCCTGGACATCGGTCCACCCCGCCGGGAGCTGCGCCGCGCTACTGATCTCGTCGTAGACGATCGCGCCGTCCCGCACCGTCGGGCCGACGACCTGGTACCCGCGTGCACGCAGCACATCGACGAGCGTCCCGAGCACCGCCGGCTCGACGATGAGCTCGGCCACACCTGCGTTCGTCACCCCACCCTCCACCCCCCGGACAGCGATAACCTTCTGTAGCGAGTTCCATACCCCTGGGTGCCGTCGGGGAACATGCGCTTCAGATGGGGATCTCCGCCCTGGTAGCGGTGGACGCTGCGGACGGCCCGACCGCGATCCGCGCCACCGGCGGCGGGTTGTCGACCGGGCCGTGCTGGACCGGGCCTTGCTGGGATGTGCCTGTCCTCCTGGCGCCGCGGCGGCTGGAGTCGAAGACTGGACGGTATGAAGTCGTCGGCTGATCCCTGGGATAGGCCGGTACGGGTCGTCGGTGCCGCCGGTGGGGTGCTGTGGCGGCCCACGCGGGACGGGCGGCAGATCGCGGTCGTGCACCGGCCGCGGTATGACGACTGGTCCCTGCCCAAGGGCAAGCTGCGCCGGCGAGAACATCCGTTGCTCGGCGCGTTGCGGGAGGTCGAGGAGGAGACTGGTTGCCGGGCCAGGCTCGGGCCCCCGCTCGGCGAGTACCGCTACCTGACGGACGGCGGCAGGACGGTGAAGGCGGTCCGGTACTGGGGGATGCAGGCCCGTTCCGGCACGTTCGTCCCCACCCGGGAGGTGGACAGGCTTGCCTGGCTGGCGAAGGGGGAGGCGGCTCGCCGGGTCAGCTACGACACCGACCGCCAGGTGCTCGCCGAGTTTGGTCGGCTGCCGGCGCCGACGGCCGCGCTCGTCGTCATCCGCCACGTTCGGGCCGCCCACCATCGGCGCTGGGACGGGCCCGACCAGCTACGCCCGCTCGACGAGCGCGGCCGGGCCCAGGCGAGCGCACTGGTGCCGCTGCTGACCAGCCTGGGGATTCGCCTGCTGATCAGCGCCGACCTACCCTGCTGCACCGCCACGCTCGCCCCGTACGCGCACACGGCCGGGCTCGCCATCGAACCGGAGCCGACGCTGGCGGACACCGGATATCCCGGATCGGAGGCGAGGGTGGTCGCTACCTTGATGGGGCTGGCGGCGTCCGGGACGCCGCCAGCGGTCTGTAGCCAGCGCACCATCATTGCCGACCTGCTCCGACGACTCCTGGACGGCTGGTGCTGGCCGATCCCGGACCAGCTCGGGGTACGGGAAGGCGGCTTCTGGCTGCTGCACTGCCATCCCGGCAGGCTGGTCGCAGCGGAACGTCACGATCCCGTAGTATGATTCGCCTGACGGTGCGTGTTCGTCACGCATGCAGAGCTGAACCCGTCATCCTTTTCAGCCGGTGCCGCTTTTCAGCCGGTGCCGCTGCGGGCCTCCTCGGGAGGGTGGCGGACCTCGGAGTCCGGTCCCGGGTAGACGAAGCTGACGTGCCCGGTGTCGGACCAGCGGACAGTGAACGGGGGGTCGCCGGCCGGCGAGCGCACCTCAAGGATCTCCCCAATGCGGTCCGGTTGCGTGACGGTGGGACGGTGGACAACCAGGGTGTCGCCGGGATGGGCGCGCATCGCCCTACGTCGGGGCGGCAGTCCGGGCGCCGGCTCGACGGGCTCCTCGCCGGTGGTAGCCAGCGGTGGGGCCTCGCGGTGGGGGGCAAAGACCTCATCGGCGAGCGGGTGTACCAGCTCGGCCATCTCATGCTCGGTGCGGATGAGCAGATCGTCGACGGACAGCAGGCCGACGAGCCGGCGGCCGTCGACGACCGGGAGCCGGCGGATCGCGTGGTCACGGAAGATTTCGTAGGCCCGTTCGAGGTCGACGCCGGACGGCACGGTGATGACCTCGGTGGTCATGAGGGCGTCGATCCGGCTGTCCGTCAGGATACCGCGGGCAACGCCACGTAGCACGATGTCGCGGTCGGTGACGATTCCGGCCAGGCGATCGTTCTCCATGACGAGGAGCGCGCCCACGCCCTGCCGTTCCATCTGCGCCGCCGCGTCCCGGATCGTGGTGGACCGCTCCACGGTGACCGGCCGCCGGACGATCGTGCTACGGATGTCGGCCATGCTTACCCCCTCCAGGAAGGTGCTTGCCCCTGATGGTGACTCCTGGCTCCCCACACGGGAGGAGAAGCGGGCCGGCACCCGGGTGGGTAATAACGTCGCCCGGGGCCGCAGTCGGCCGGAGAGTTCGGGCCCTGCGACCGGGCATCGTCGGGCGTCAGCCCTGCTCAACTGTGATCTTCCGGCCGGACGTCTCGGCTGGCTCGACCGGAGCGCGGACTTCCAGGATGCCGTCCTTATAGGTCGCGGCTGCCCGGTCCGCCTTCGCCCCGGGCGGAAGCGCCACGGAACGACTGAACGCGCCATAGCGGAACTCGGTGCGGTACCCGCCGAGAGCCTTCTGACTTCTCGCCTCGTGCCGTTCGGCGTGTACCGCCAGCGTCCCTTCGGAGACGGTGACATCGACGTCTTTGTCTGGGTCGACGTCGGGGATCTCGGCGCGCAGGACGTAGGCGTCGTCCTCGGTGTACTCCTCGACCGGAACGTCAGCCCCGCGCCGGCCGACCAGCTCCGCCGCGGACGTCCGTGCCTGCGACCAGGGCAGACCCAACAGATCGAACCAGTTCCGCCGGGGACGCTGGCGTTCCATGCTCGCCATCTGGTTGCTCCTTCCTGGCGGCCGGCGGCTGCCCGGCCCAGCCGGCACCGCACACGCCCGCCTGCCGGACGCCGCCGGCCCGGTGTAGACGGGTCCAGATTCCACCGGATGAGCGTCGCCAGACGGTCACCGAGTCGCGCGGATAGGGTCACAATCTTCTCTTCTCCATAGAAGAATGCAGATCGTCACCTAGTGTGTCCTGTCTGACCACTTTCAGTCTCTACCCACGCTTGGCTCGCCCGAACCACAGACCGGCCAGCTCCAGGCCCACGACGGGCTAGCTCACCCCGGCCGCTCCACCTCGACAGGACGCCGATGATCGCCATCTATCCGCTCAGCCCGATCGCACACAGCTGCGGGCTGGATATCACCGCGTTGAGCTACCAGGACGGGCCCGGGAGTGAGGGGTTCGTCGAGGGGTTCGTCGCGGTGCAGCCGGTTCGCTTGGCCGTTACCGCGAATCAGAACAGAATGCGATCATTTACTTACTAGACGTAACCTACCTCACGTACGAGGCTGAACAGGGTGGGCACGTGGAAGGCGATCAGGTGGAAGCTGATTTCGTCCCGCAGGCGGAGATCGTCGTCGGGATCGACGGATCCGCGGACGCCGAGCGGGCGTTGCGCTGGGCGGTGGACGCTGCACGACTGCGGGACGCTCGCGTACGGGCGGTGCTGGTGTGGGCGGCCGCCGGACCACCGCACGAGCGATCGAAGCCGCCGTCGGCCACGTCCCCGGAGCACCCGTGCTGGACGGCGCAGTGGCTGCTACACGATGTCGTGGAGCGGGTCCGCAAGGACGAACCGGCGGCGCGGATCTTCGAACGGACCGTCTACGGGGCCCCGGTACAGATGCTGCTGGCCGAGTCCGACCGGGCGGCCATGCTCGTCCTCGGCGCCCATGGGGCAAGCCGGACGCAGCGGAGGCTGACCGGCTCGGTCAGCCTCGCCTGCGTGCACGACGCGGCGGTCCCGGTCGTGGTTGTCCACGGCGAGCGGGGCAGGAGCCGGCCCGGCCCCGTCGTCGTCGGGGTGGACGGGTCCGCCGCCTCGGTGGACGCGCTGGCCTGGGCCGCAGGCGAGGCAGCGATGCGCCGGGCTCCACTGCGCGTCGTGCATGTGTGGGAGCCGCTGCCGGCAACCCTCACCGGGCGGGTGGGCCTCGGCGACGAGGCGTTTCGCGATGCCGCGCAGGCTGTTCTGGACGAGTCAGCGAACGCGGGCCTGGCCGGCTGGGAGGGCATCGGGGTGGAAACCGGCCTGATTGTGGGCAACGCCGCCTACGGCCTGATCAACGCGGCGGCGCGCGCCCAGCTGCTTGTGGTGGGCGCCCGGGGCCGCGGCGGCTTCGCCGAGTTGCTGCTCGGTTCCACCAGCTCCCAGTGCGTGCTGCATGCCGCCTGCCCGGTCGCCGTCGTTCGCCCGCCGCGCCGGCGTCACCGAAGCTGACGGCCGGGCCGCGGGGGAAGTCACCGGCGAACGAGGTACCGGCCCGGCAGAGCGGGCAGGCACAGTAGTGACCAAAGCTTCACCGTATGCTTTCGCCTGGATCAGGGTTTCGATATGAAACTGCTCGCTACGCGGCACCGGGCATCCCTCCACCTGGCACCCGCTACCCCCGCACCGCCCGACGCCTCCCGCCCGGGCCCGTCCCGCACGGCCGTGTCCGCAGCCGACCTCGGGCTGCTGCTGC
>NZ_CDWRCK010000126.1:0-12094 GCF_977927595.1 Frankia sp. CcWB3 | reverse complement strand
GCTGGTCCCCGCGCCCACGGAGCCCGGGCGTCGCGTCGGGCCCGGCCCCAGGCGACGAGGTAGGCCAGCGCCGCCATGGGGACCAGCATGATCGCCAGTGACTTCGTCAGAAGGGCGAGGCCGACGAAGACCCCCGTCCAGGACGCGGTGCGCAGGGAGGTGTCCCCGCGCAGCACGTAGACGATCGAGACCGTGGCCAGGCCGCTGGTCAGAACCAGCAGGTTGTCGTTGTTGACGCTGGATCCGATGTGGGTGAGCTGGGGGATCCCGAGTGGTACCAGGGCGGCACAGATCCCCGCCACCCGGCTGCCACCGCTGAGCCGGTTCGCCCCGGCCCAGGCGAGCAACGGCAACGGCGCGACCATTGCCACGCTGACCAGGCGCAGGATCCCGATGATCTCGTCCCAGCGCAGGTGGTCGCCACCGCCGGGGACGGCCTTGAGAATCATGGCGTCAACCCAGTAGTACAGCGGGGGATGCTGCACGAGCTGCTGGATGCCGCCCTTCGGCGCCGGCATCCGGTCCAACTCCTCCCAGCTGGGACGATCGTGGCGGGGGACGGCGTCGGCCGCGGTGAACGGGCCGGCTGACAGGTCGCGGGGCCGCTCCTCGGATCCGTAGGGGGCGGCCATGATCGCCCCTACGCCACCTTGCGTCACGATCGCACGGCCCGGATGCGGCCAGCCCTTGCCCTCGACGAGCCGCATCACAGCGTCCACGTGGTTCGGTTCGTCGGGCGCATGGTATTGCGGCATCATCACCGACCAGCCGGCCAGCAGCGCGGTGAAGAGCAGAGTGATCACCCAGATGGCCGCAGGGGTGGTGCGGAGAATCCCCCACGGCCGGAAGCGCGTCCCCATCGGGAACACGTCTCCGCCGGCCTTGGCGTCGGCGCGGGCCGTTGCGGTCGAATCCACAGAGTCACCCACGAGTGGCAGAGTCCCATCGGACGAAGGTGGAGTCATGCTACGGACCCCCGATTCCCCGTCGGCATCATGGGTGCCCTCCTCCAGTCAGCCCTGGTCGCGCACGGTGGTGCGGGTGCTTCCGGGCTGGTGTCCAGACCGTTGTCGCGGTGTTCCCGGACCGGCGGTGTCACAGCCTGCAACCATCATCGTGACCGCTCGAGGGCTGGTTCACCGTTATTGAATCGGGGGATCGAGGCGGATGCCTTCGGCTATCCGGATGCAAAGTCCGCCGGATAGCACGGATAGCAGGATCTGTCGAATAGCAGGATCTGTCGGATTTGGGCGAGGCGAAGATTCCGGTTTTAGGCGTGGCCGCGGAGCTGTCCGCGTGGCACGCGGACAGCTCCGCGGCCCGACGTCCGGAGCGCGCGATCCGGGCGCCGGATCAGCGCCAGGAGTCGATGTGGCCGACGATCTTCGCGGGGGATCCGGCGGCGACGGCCTTGGGCGGCACGTCCCGGGTCACCACCGAGCCCGCGGCGACGACGGCGCTCTCGCCGATCGTCACGCCCTTGAGCACGATAGCCCCCGTGCCGATCCAGGCCCGGTCCTCCAGCACGATCGGCCCGCTCATCGGCTGCTCCACGCCGTCGACGACCATCGGATGGAAGTCGTTGTCGAGTAGCTGGGTGTCCCACGAGACGTTGCAGCAGGCGCCGATCGAGACGCGTTCGCGCACGAGGATCTTGGCGAACCCGTTGATGTTCGCCCCGGGGCCGAGTTCCAGTACGCCCGAGTCGACGACGATCCGCACGCCCCGCTGCAGCGACACGACACCTTCGCAGCGCAGGCGGCCCTCGGGATGCACCCGGATGATCGAGGTGTCGCGCCGGGTCGACAGTCCGAACGCGCCGAGCCCCACCCGTAGCGCTGCGCCCTCGGCGAACTCGATGCGTTCCCGGCCTTCGATCACGGTGGGGGAACCGGTCCAGATCGGTTGCCTGTACGCGAGCGGGTAACGCAGCCCGGCCACGAACGAGCGGGCCGAGGTCTCCTGCGCCGCCCACAGCGAACGAACGTGCCGCACATACTCCCGCAGATCACTTCTGAACGCACCCACGGAGCAACAGTAGGCGCTGCCCCGGTGGCCGGGACCGCCCGGCTGTCGGCTCGCCGGGGCGGGCATGCCACTCTAGAGTCGTGCGCGAGCCCTCGACGGAGCGTGCACCATCGCCACGGACCGGCGATCGGGGCGGGAACTGACGACGTCGGGCCGCCAGGACGCCGGCCCGGGACGCCGCTGGGCCGGAACGACGACCGGGAGCCACACCGACGTGAGTGTCAGCGCCATCCACCGACCTGAACATCCGCAGGCCGGCACCCCAGTGCGGGCGGCTTCCGGGGACGGCGTCGCTGCCGCCGGTCCGGACACCCCTTACGTGACCATCGTGCTGCCCTGCTACAACGAGCAGGACCATGTGGTGCTCGAACTCGAGCGCATCACCGCCGCGATGGACGCGAGCGGTTACTCCTACGAAGTCTTGGCGATTGACGACAAGTCGACCGACAACACGCTCGCGGTGCTGCGCGAGGTGGCCCCGCGGTTCCCGTGCATGCGGGTGATGCCGTTCCGCCGCAACGGTGGTTCCGGCACGGCCCGCCGGATCGGGACCCAGGAGGCCCGCGGCAAGATCGTCGTCTGGACCGACGCCGACATGACGTACCCGAACGAGCGCATCCCGGAGTTCGTCCGTTACCTGGACGACAACCTCGACGTCGACCAGGTCGTCGGGGCGCGCCGCACCGAGGAGGGCACTCACAAGTGGGCCCGGGTGCCGGCGAAATGGTTCATCCGGATAATCGCCCAGCGGCTGTCCGGCATGAAGATTCCCGACCTCAACTCCGGGCTTCGCGCCTTCCGCCGGGACGTTTCCCTGCCCTATCTGCGGCTACTGCCCCCCGGTTTCTCCTGCGTCACCACGATCACGATGTCCTTCCTGTCGAACCAGCATCCGGTGGATTACCTCCCGATTGATTACGCAAAACGGTCCGGAACGTCGAAGTTCCATCCCTTCCGGGACGCGCGGCGTTACATCCTTCAGGTGCTGCGGATGGTGATGTACTTCGATCCGATCAAGGTTCTCATGCCGGTCGCCCTGTGGATCATGGGTTTGGGTTTTGTCAAGCTGATCGTGGACGTGATCCGCTACGACTTCCATGTGGCGACGTCGACGCTGCTGGCGATTCTGGTCGGCTTCCAGATCGTCGTGCTGGCGTTGATCGGCGATCTGGTGGCCCGCTCGCGCAGCGACACCTGACCGGCGTGCGCATCGCGATCGTCGGTCCGACCCATCCCTACAAGGGGGGGATCGCGCAGCACACCACCGAGCTTGCGCACCGGCTGTCGGCGCGGGGCCACGAGGTGGCGGTCGAGTCCTGGTCGGCGCAATACCCCGCGCGGCTCTATCCCGGCGTGCAGCGCGTCACCGAGCCCGAGATGGAGCCGTTCGAGGTCACCCGCTACCCGTTGTCGTGGCGCAGACCGGATGGGTGGATCCGGCTCGGCAGGCGCCTGCGGCGGCAGGCCGACGCGGTGATCCTGGTCGTCGTCACCCCCGTGCAGGCTCCGGCCTACCTGGGCGTCCTCGGCGCACTGCGGGCCCCGGGGCTGCGGGCCCGGGGGCTGCGCGGCCGGGGCACGGGTTCCGGGCGAGCGGGTTCCGGAGGCGCGGGTCCCACGGTCGTGGCACTCTGCCACAACGTCCTGCCGCACGAGCGCCGGGCCGTGGACGAACCGCTGACCAGTGCGGTGCTGCGCCGGTCGTCGGCTGTTCTCGTCCACACGCCGGCCCAGGCGGAGCTCGCCGCGTGCCTCACCCCTGCTCCGGTCCTGGTGGCCGAGATGGCCACGCACCTGTGGTCCTCGCGTCTGCCGTCCTCGGGTCCGTCCTCCTCGGGTCTGCCGTCCTCGCCGCCCGGGCCGGTGGCCGGCCGCGGTGGGCCATCCGCCGACGTCACCCGGCGCAATCTGCTGTTCTTCGGGCTGGTGCGGCCGTACAAGGGACTGGACGTCCTGCTGCGGGCGTTGGCCCGCGGGCCGGCGGACGTTCGTCTCACCGTCGCCGGCGAGTTCTGGGGCGGGACGGGGGAGACCGCCCGGCTGGTCGAGGAGCTCGGCCTGGCCACCCGGGTGGACCTGCGGTCGGGCTATGTCGACGCGGCGGAGGTGCCCGCGCTGTTTGCCGGTGCCGACGCCCTGGTGCTTCCCTACCGGGCCGGAACGGCGTCGCAGAACGTCGATCTCGCGCACCTGCACGGCGTGCCGGTCGTGGCGACCACGATGGGAACACTCGCCACCACGGTCCGCGACGGCGTGGACGGTCTACTCGTGCCGCCCGACGACGCGGAGGCGCTGGCGGTGGCGCTGCGGCGGCTCTACGAGCCCGGCGTGCTCGCCGGGCTGCGCTCGAAGGTCATACCGCCGGACATCGACGGGGCGTGGGAGCGTTACCTTGATGTGACGTTGGGCGCGCTTGGGCACACCTGAGCCGTGGCGTATGCGCGAGTCACGGCCCATCCATGGGTCACGGCCCATCCCTGGATCGTGGACCACGCGTGAATCGTGGACTCGGAAGGCGGACTGGAATGAGCAAGGCTGACCGGATGGGCCGGGCTGACCGGATGGGCGGGGCCGACCTGTGAGCCCGGTGCGGGACGACGCCCTCGCCTTCGTGGGCCATCAGGTACATGTCATGCGTCGCCGGGAGGTCGGCACCCTGCTGTCGTGGGCGGGGGAACTGGCCGGGCGCACCCTGCTCGATGTGGCCGGCGGTGACGGCTACTGGGCCGGCCAGGCCGTCCGTCGCGGGGCTCGGGCGGTGTGCCTCGACCTCGCCCGGCACAAGCTGCAGTTCGGTCGCCGGCTGCGCGGGCATCCCGGGCTCGTCGAGGGGGACGCCTTGGCACTGCCGTTCGCCGCGGCCACGTTCGACGTCGTCATGTCGGTCTGCGCCATCGAGCACTTCGACGATGGGCCGGCCGCGCTTGCCGAGATGGCGCGGGTGCTGCGTCCGGGTGGCGACCTGGTGATGTCTGCCGACGCCCTCACCCGGGCGGCGTCCTGGCCGGATCTGTTCGACCGGCACCGCGAGTGCTACCACGTCAGGCACACCTATTCCGGCGACCATCTCGCCAAGCTGCTCGACGATGTCGGGCTCGAGGTCATTCGGCAGACGTACATGTTCCGCAGCGAACGCGCCGAGCGGCTCTACCTGACCTTGTCCGCCAAGGGCGGCAGGACGGGATGGAACGCCGCGGCCGTGCTCTCGCCGGCCGTCGCCCTGTCGGACCGGCGGGCTCCCGACACCGCGGGCAGCGTCGTACTCACCCACGCCCGCAAACGGGAGGGCTGAACGATGGCGTCCGCCGGCCGGTCGGCACGCCCGGGCCCCGGCCGTGAACCGCGCCGGCAGCCGGAGCACGGGCCGCGGACGGGCCCGCCGCCGCCCCCCACCTCCCTGCGTAACCAGCGCATCCTCGCCGTCGTCCTGACCGTGCTGCTGTTCGGGCTGATCGTGGCCGGGATGGGTGCCGGGTTCGCGCTCTTCGGCCATCGGGGCTGGGGATACCTGGTCGGCGGGATCTCCTGCGCCGTGATGGCACTCGCGGCCCTGCGCGCCTGCGGCCGCTGACCCCGCCGGCCCACCGGCCCCGGCTGTCCGGGAATGGAGGAGGCAGGGGCAGACTGTGACCCGTGCGTGTGGGTTTCCTTGTCGAGCAGCTGCTCGCGCCGGTTCCTGGCGGGACCGGGCGCTACTCCGCCGAGCTCGCGGCGGCGCTCGCCCGCACCGCCGCCCCCGAGGACCGGGTGACCGGGTGGTGTGCCGGGCGCCGGGAGGTCGGTCCGGCCGTGTTGCCCGGCGTCTTCGGTCCGTTCCGACTTGGTCTGCCTCGCCGCGCACTCGCCGTGGCCTGGGCGTGTGGCGTGGGCCCGGCTCCGACAGGGGTGGACGTCATTCACGCTCCGACCCTGCTGGTGCCACCCGCGGGTGGCACCCGGGGGTTCGTGACCGGTTCGGTGGCGGACGCCCTGCGCGGCCTCGACGACCGGACCGGTTCTCGGACCGGGTCCCGGCGCGGGCGACGGTCCGGTGACTCCCGGCGTTCTCCGGATTATCGGCGCTCTCCGGGTTATGTGGACTCATCTCCACCTTCCGGACTTTCCGGCGCGCCGCCCCGTCCGTCGCTGGCTTCCTGGGCCTCCGGAACCGTCGCGCCGGCCCTGGGTGATGCCCTGGACCGGCGCCGGCCGCGCCCGAAGCTCGTCGTGACGATCCACGACGCCGTTCCCTGGACGCATCCCGAGACCCTGACCCCGCACGGGGTCCGGTGGCACCGGCTGATGGGCGAACGGGCCGCACGCCACGCCGACGCGATCGTCGTGCCGACGCTCGCGGTGGCGGCCGAGATCGCCCGGCATCTGCCGATCCCCGAAGACCGCCTGCACGCGATCGGGGAGGGAGTCGCCGACGCCGTGGTCCGGGTTCCGCCCGATGCCGACGCCCGCGCCGCGCGGATGGGGCTACCCCCTCCAGGGCGTTATCTACTCACCCTCGGCACGCTCGAACCCCGTAAGGGCCTCGACACCGCGCTCGCGGCGCTGCGACGACCGGGCGATCCGGGCCTGCCGTTGGTCCACGTCGGCGCGACCGGCTGGGGTGGGCTGGACGTGCGCGCGGCGGCGGCCAGGCACGGTCTGGGCGCGGACCGGGTGCGCACCCTTGGGCGGCTCAGTGACGAGGATCTCGCCGTGGTCCTGTCCCGTGCGGGCGTACTGCTCGCGCCGAGCCGGTCGGAGGGCTTCGGGCTGCCGGTCGTCGAGGCGATGGCGCACGGTGTGCCGGTCATCGTCTCGGATGCCCCCGCGCTGGTCGAGGTCGGTGGGGGCGCCGCCGTGGTAGTCGGGGTGGACGACCCGGCCGCGCTGGGCGCCGCGGTGGCGAAGGTCATGGGCGATCCGGGCCTGCGGGGGCGGCTGTCGGAGTCTGGACGCCTTCGTGCCCGGTCATTTACCTGGAAAGGGGCAGCACTGGCGACGTGGGCGCTCTACCGTCGAGTCAGCGGTTCCCCCGCCGTGTCCGTCGCCGACGACGGGCGGGCGTAGTGTTGCCCCCGTTGAGAAGCAAGCGGTCACCGTGAAGCAAGCGACCACCCCGTCGCGGGTGGCGCGTCAGGGAGGGAGCGCCGTGGGACCCCGGGTGCTCGTCGACGCCACTTCGGTCCCGGCCGACCGTGGTGGCGTGGGGCGTTATGTCGACGGGTTGGTCGCGGCGCTGGGCACGACCGGCGCGGACATGGCGCTCGTCTGCCAACGGTCGGATGAGGAACGCTACAGCCGGATGGCTCCACACGCCACCGTTCTGTCCGGGCCGGCGGCCATCGCCCACCGGCCCGCGCGGTTGGCCTGGGAACAGACCGGGCTGCCACTGGTCGCCGAACAGGTGAATGCCGATGTCATCCATTCACCGCACTACACGATGCCGTTGCGGGCGCACCAGCCCGTGTGCGTGACGATTCACGACGTCACCTTCTTCACCGAGCCCGACATGCACACCGCGGTGAAGGGCACGTTCTTCCGGTCCGCGATGCGCACCGCGGTGCGCCGGGCGGTCCGGATCATCGTCCCCTCGAAGGCCACCCGGGACGAGCTGGTGCGGGTGCTCGACGGGGAGCCGACGACCACCGACGTCGCCTACCACGGCGTCGACACGTCGACCTTCCATCCGCCGACCGAGGAGGACAAGCGGCGGGTGCGCCGCCGGCTCGGGCTTGGCGACTCGCGCTACGTCGCGTTCCTCGGGATGCTGGAGCCGCGCAAGAACGTGCCGAACCTCATCCGGGGCTGGGCCGAGGCGGTGCACTGGCGGGACGAGCCGCCCGCGCTCGTCCTGGCCGGCGGCTCCGGCTGGGACGACGACGTCGATGCCGCCGTCGCCTCGGTGCCGAGCCACCTGCGGGTGATCCGGCCGGGTTATCTGCGCTTCTCCGACCTGCCGGGCTATCTGGGAGGTTCGTCACTGGTGGCGTATCCCTCGCACGGTGAGGGCTTCGGGCTGCCGGTGCTGGAGGCGATGGCCTGCGGCGCCCCGGTTCTCACCACGCCGCGCCTGTCGCTGCCGGAAGTCGGCGGCGATGCCGTCGCCTACACCCAGCCGGACGCCGGCTCGATCGCCCGGGAGATGGGCGCCCTGCTCGATGACGCCGAGCGGCGCAGGCAGCTCGGTCAGGCCGGTCTCGCCCGGGCCCGGGAGTTCACCTGGGCGGCCAGCGCCGAGGCGCATCTCGCGAGCTACGCGCGGGCGGTCGCCGAGCGCTGAGGCGCCCGTCGGCCCGGCCCCGGGGCGAGGAACGCCGCAAAGGGCGCGCTACGGTCTCCTCGGTGCAAGGTGCCGTGCGTCGTCACGGGAACGTGTCGGGCGACCAGCGGTGGGCGAGAACGGGCGGGCGAGACATGGGTGTGGATCCGGAGATCCGGGTTGTCGTCGTGACCTTCCGGTCCGGGGAGGTGATCGGCGCCTTCCTCGACTCGCTGGCGAAGGCGACCACGCGGCCCTACGAGGTCGTCGTGGTGGACAACTCGCCGCACCTCGACGAGGGCACGAGGGCGGCCGCCGAGCGGGCCGAGGTGCGCCTGGCGCGCCCGGGTCGCAACCTCGGCTACGGCACCGCGGTCAACCGTGGTGCCGCCGGAGCCCGCGGGCCCTGGCTGGTGATCTCCAATGCCGACATCTCCTTCGCGCCCGGTGCGGTCGACGAACTGATTGTCGCGGCCGACCGCTGGCCGGGGGGCGGGGCCTTCGGCCCGGGGATCATCAATCCGGACGGGGCGCTCTACCCCTCGGCCCGGGACCTGCCCTCTCTCGGCCGCGGGGTGGGGCACGCCTTGTTCGGCTGGTGCTGGCCGACGAATCCGTGGACGGCCTCCTACCGGCGGGAGCGGGGCCTCCCCCGGGAGATGACCGCCGGCTGGTTGTCCGGTTCCTGCCAGCTGCTGCGCCGGGAGGCGTTCGAGGCGGTCGGCGGGTTCGACGAGTCCTACTTCATGTTCATGGAGGACGTCGACCTCGGCCGCCGCGTCGGCGAGGTGTCCTGGCAGTCGGTGTACGTGCCGTCCGCGGTGGTCGAGCACCTCGGCGGGCACTCGACGAAGCGGTCGTCACGGCGGATGGTGCTGGCTCATCACCGCAGCATGTTCCGCTACCTGTCCCGGCAGTACCCCGGCAACGCGCGCGCGCCGCTGCGGCTGCTGCTCGGGGTCGGTCTCGTGGTCCGGCTGCTGCTCGCGCTGATCTTCGCCCGGGACAGCGCGGGGGCGAAGGCGACCCGTTCCGCCGATCTGCTTCCCCGGGGCGGTGCCGCGCGGGGCGCCTGAGCGGACCGCGGCCGGCCGATGGCCGGCAGTCGAGTCGCTGGTAGCCGAGTCGCTGGTAGTTGAGGATGTCCTGGATGTCCGAGATGTTTGGGATATCCGGACGGCTCGGTGAACCCCGGTCCGACGCAACGTGTCGAAACCATGGCATGCCGTTCGTCGTATGGTCCCGACCCCGATCCGTTTTCAGCGCCCACCGCGTGTTCTGCGACACTGACGCCCCATGGACGCAGTGATGCTTGTCGGCGGTCAGGGGACCCGCCTGCGACCGCTCACGATGTCGGCACCGAAGCCGATGTTGCCGGTCGCGGGGGTGCCGGTCACCGCGCACATGCTGGCTCGCGCGCGAGACGCGGGAATCGACCGGGTGGTGCTCGCCACCTCGTACCGGGCGGAGGTCTTCGAGGAGTACTTCGGGGACGGCTCGGCGCACGGACTCCAGCTGGAGTACGTCACCGAGACCGAGCCGATGGGCACGGGCGGCGCGATCCGCAACGTGGCCGAGCGGCTCCACGGGGGACCGGACGATCCGGTCGTGATCTTCAACGGTGACATCCTCGCCGGTCTGGACGTCCAGGCCCTCGTCGCGCGGCACACGGGGACCGGCGCGGCGGTCACCCTGCATCTGACCCGGGTGGTGGACCCGCGTGCCTTCGGGGTCGTGCCCGTCGACGACGATGGTCGCGTCACCGCCTTCCTGGAGAAGACCCCGGACCCGCCCACCAATCTGATCAACGCTGGGTGCTACGTGTTCCGGCGGTCCGTCATCGACACGATCCCGACGGGACGACCGGTCTCGGTCGAGCGGGAGACCTTCCCGGGACTGCTGGCCGCCGGCACGACGGTCATGGGTTACCCGGATGACACCTACTGGCTCGACCTCGGAACTCCCGCGGCGTTCGTGCAGGGCAGTCGCGATCTGGTGACCGGCCGGATGGCGTCGTCGGCGCTGCCGGGGCCGGTCGGGGACTGCCTGGTGCTGCCCGGTGCTGTCGTGGCCGCCGACGCCAAGATCGGTGGCGGGGCGACCGTCGGGACCGGTGCGTGGGTCGGCGCGGGTGCCGCGATCGACGGTGCCGTGCTGTTCGACGGTGCGGTCATCGAGGCCGGGGCGGTCGTGCGGGACAGCGTGATCGGTCGGGACGCGGTGATCGGCTCCGGTGTCGCGCTCGACGGGGTGGTCATCGGCGACGGGGCACGGATCGAGCGAGGCAACGAGCTGCGGTCCGGGGCGCGCGTGTTCCCCGGAGCCGTCCTCTCGGCGGGCGCTGTGCGATTCAGCTCGGACCGCACCTGAGCGCAGCCGACCGGTTGCGGGCGGCGGCGGACCACTGGTAGCGCCGCCGCCTCTCCTCACGACGCGGCGGCTGCGGCCCGTCCGGGCGGAGATCTCGCGGACATCCACGGACGGGGAACAAACACCGCCCGCTGAATGCGGCGATTCCGCGCCGTGGCCGAGGACAATCGCACTCATGAGGTTCAGCGTGGAACGCGACGCGTTCGCCGACGCGACCGGCTGGGCCGCTCGGCATCTACCCAACCGGCCGGGCCCGGCCCGGAACGTCCTGACCGGCATCCTGCTCACCGCGGGCCATGGCGCCCCGGCGTCGGCGCCCGCCGCGGTTCCCCTGCCGTCGGGTTCCGCGGCGTCTCCTGGTTCCGCGGCGCGCCAGGGGCCGGCCACGGCCTCGGTCCTGACGATCTGCGCGTACGACACGGAGGTGGCGGTGCGGGCTCCGGTCGCGGCCTCGGTGGACGAACCGGGGCGGGTGCTGGTGCCCGGCCGGCTCCTCACGGACATCGTGCGCAGCCTGCCCGCGACGACGGTCGACGTCGTGGTCGACGGTGACCGGCTGGTCCTGCGCTGCGGCAGCGTCCGTTTCACCGTGCCGTTAATGGACCCGGGCGACTACCCGAAGCTCCCCAGCTTTCCCGGACCGATCGGTGAGGTGGACACGCTCGGGTTCGCGTCCGCGGTCGGTCAGGTCGCCCCGGCGGCCGGCCGGGACGAGACCATGCCCGTGCTCACCGCGGTCCGGATGGAGATCTCCGGGCGCGGGCTGACCCTCGCCGCCACTGACCGGTACCGGCTCGCGGTACGCGGCATACCCTGGCAGCCGACAGTCGACGATCCGTGGGCGCTCGCGCACGTGCCCGCCAAGGTTCTCGCCGAGGTGGCCCGCATGCCGACGTCGGCCTCCCGCATCATGATTGGCCTGGACCTCGACGATCCGTCCGGCGCCCGGCTCGGCCTCGTCGCCGGCGGCCGGCAGACCATCGTCCGACTCATCGAAGGGACGTTTCCCAACTACCGCAAGCTCCTGCCCGAGGCGGCCGCGCTCGTCGTCACCGCGCAGACCGCGGCGCTCGCCGCGGCGGTCCGCCGGGTGGCTGTCGTCGCCACCCGCACCGGGCCGCTGCGGTTCACGTTCACCCGCGACCAGGTCGTCGCCGAGGCCGGGGACGGCGGTGGCGCACAGGCCAGCGAGACGATTCCGGTCGAGTACGCAGGTCCCGAGCTCTCGGTGCTGTTCAACCCGTCCTACCTGCTGGACGGGCTCGGTGCCGTCGAGGACGATCAGGCGACGATCGGGTTCGTCGACGCCGATCCGGCCGAGGCCGCCGCGAAACCCGCGGTGCTCACCGGCAAGGACAGCGGCCGCGGCGCCGTTGACGAGGGCGCCTACCGCTACCTGCTGATGCCGATCCGCCACGGCGGGAGCTGACTTGTCCTGTGCCGTGTCGCCGCGCCGGGGAG
>NZ_CDWRCK010000125.1:8428-12378 GCF_977927595.1 Frankia sp. CcWB3 | reverse complement strand
GTCGGTACCCCCGCCGTCGGCGCTCTCCCCCTCCGCGTCCCCGTCGTCGTCGAAGCCGATCGCGACCTCCATCAGGTAGGCGGGATCGGCGAACAGCGCCTCGGGATCCAGGACGCAGTCGACCTGGCACCAGGATCGCCATTCGTTCGCCAGGGCCCGCAGCACGGTTGTCTTCCCGGTTCCCGCCGGACCATGCAGGAGGATCAGGCGGCCGACCACGTTGTCCCGGCGAACCGCCATGAGCCGGTCGAGCGGGCCCACGGCGGCCGAGGCGTAGTTGGCGCGGATCGAAGCCCACGTCGTGGTGGCCGTCCGGCGGCTGGTCCGGATCGGACCACGCTGACTGGACAGATACCAGAAACCCATGTTGACGGCGTTGTCCGCACCGCTCTCGACGACGGACGAGCGGAGCACGTCCTCGATCACCACCCGGGCGAGCTGTTCACTCACCGCGGTGACGGTCACCTCACCACCCCCGCCGCGCCAGCGCACGGCTCGCACCGTCCAGCCCTCGCCGACCGCGAGACGTGAATCGCGGGACTCCTCGACAACCGCGCGCAGGACCCTCGCCCCTGACGGTAGCAGCGTGGCTCCCGGCCGGAGCCGGTCAACCCGGGCACTGCGGGCCCAGGGCTGCTCACCGGTTGTGAAAGGAGCCAGGGCGAGTGCGTCGACGACGTCGTAGGGCGTGTCCGAGTCGTCCAGGCCGACGACGAAAGGGAGCTTCATTCCTCCGCTCAGTGACTCGGAGACCATCCAGGACTTAGGCAGCGACGCCTTCTGATGTGGAACTGACACCTGTCCGATGGTCCCGGACAACTCAGCGCCCGGCCATCCCGTTGCGCGATTTACTCGGGCACATCGCGGGGGCCGTACACCGCCCGCGACCTGTCGCGTGCCTCCATCAGGGCCGATCCGAGGACGTTGCGGCCCGGCCAGCCGCCCGGGGAATCTCCCGGCCCCACCACCGGCGCGCCTACCTTAAGTAATCCATTAGTCACGCCAGGCTTCTGTCTGGGAGGTGGTCAGGATGCCAGGAGGGCGACTCATCCACCGTCGGCGCCGAAAGTCGGCGCAGCCGGAGCCGGACGACCATGCCGACACCGAGGCCAGTACCGGGGCCGACACCGGGCCCGGTACTGGCGACGGTGGCGCGAGGAAGCCCGGCGAAACGGGAACCGGCGCTACGGGAACCGGCGCTACGGAAGCCGGCGCTGCGGGAGCCGGCGCCACGACGAGCGGGGGCGCCCGGGTGGGCCGGGGTCCGTTCGACGCGGCGGACGCGCCCGATGACGGCCGGGCGCGGGCGGATTTCGGAGCTCTCGTGGTGCCGCGGGTGAACGGCACCCGGATCCGGGTCTCGGCCTCTGGGCCGATGCCCACCCTGGCCGCGATGGACGGGACATCCGTCCTGGAGCTGTCCGTCCTCGCCGCCCCGCGCAGCGGCGGCCTGTGGGCGTCGATCCGCGAGGACCTGGTGCTCTCGGCACCGGAGGACACGGAATGGAACGACGAGGACGGGCCCTACGGCCCCGAGCTGCGCATGCCGCTCGACACGGCCGTCGGCCGCCTGCCCGCCCGCATCTTCGGCATCGAGGGGCCGCGATGGATCCTCTGCGCGGTCATCACCGGTGCGGCCGCGGTCGACGTGACGGCGGCGCCGCTGCTGGAGGAGGTACTGGACGGGCTCGTCGTCGTCCGGGGGGACGCGGCGATGCCGGTGCGCGAGCCCATCCCCTTCGAACGTCCCGACAGATTCGAAGGTCCCGGCCGAACAACCGACACCGCCGCGGCCATTCCGGAGCAACCCCCGGAGCGCAGGATCATGACGCTGGCGCTGCGGGGAGCCAACCGCGAGGCCCCCCCACCCGCGGCGTCGTGACCCGGCCCGTCCACCACCGGCCCGGCTCAGGCCCGTGGGAAGTCGGTGTACTCCACGAGGTCGACGAAGATCTGGGCTGCGGCCCGGTAGAGATCGGTCCGGAGATGTTCATGGGCAGCACGCGGAGCTGTCCGGTCGACGGTCTTCAGCCTAACGCCGGAAGCAGACGTGCAACGGCGGCCGTTCAGAGAACGTCTGTAAACGGATTTATCAAGCCTGTTCACCATGCGGGAAGGATGGCGCGGTTCGGGTCGCCCGGGCCGGTCACCATTCGGACCGGGGCTCCCCGGAGAGTACCCGGCACGACGGGCGGAGGTGCGGCGTGTCGGCCACGCTAGCGCTGGGCCTGCTGCTGCAGGGGCTCGCCTTGGTCGTGGTGGTTCGCGGTCGGGGCCGGCGCGCCGTGTCCAGTCTCGGGCTGATGTTCGTCGGTGCCGCCATCGCCTACCACGGGGTGACGGAGGTCCTGCAGGTCCTGGTGCCGTCCTACAGTGACAACCGGCTGTTGACCACGGAGTCCGACGTCGCGGCCTACACCGTTCTGGTCGGGTTCTCCCTGCTCGCGTTCGCTTCCGGTTATCGCTTCGCGACCCAGCGCACGCCGCCGTCCACCGGTTTCCGCCGGGAGGAAGTCTTGGACTTCTTCGACTGGCGGGTCCTGACTCCGCTGGCCCTGGCTGCGGTGGCCGTGACAGCGGTCGGCAGGAACACCTCGTCCGGCGACGCGGACCCCTCGACAGTCACCGGCAGTCCCTACCTCGTCAGCGGCTTCGCGACGCAGTTCCTGGTCGTCGGCCTCGCCCTGGGAAGCTTCGCCGTGCTCGTGCGGACGAAGGGCCGCGGATTCCTCCCGGTACTCGGCGTCCAGTGCACGTTGCACACACTGGCGGGGCAGCGGCTGCCGGTGGCGATAGCGGCGGGCGCGGTAATCTACCTACTGTCCATCGTCGGGATTCCCATACGCCGACGGCAGCTCGTCTCGGTCGTCGCGCTCGTGGTTCTGGCCTACGTCGTCATCTACGGGGCACGCGCGGACGCGGGCCGGCAGGTATTCGGGTACAGCGTGGGTCCCAAGCAGCGCCTGCAGGCCCTGGCCGCCGGTCTGACCCATCCGGAACGCGGGATAAACCCGAGCGAAGTGGGAGACCTCGGGGTCCGCCTGGACGGGAACTCCTACCCGTCGATAATCCTGCGACGGCTCCGCGACGGTTCTCCGCCCATCGGCCCGGTAACCCTGTGGAACGACGTCAACATCGCCGTCCCGCGTTTTCTCAATCCCGACAAACTGAATTCCGACCTGGAGTCGCGTTCCCTCAAGACGCGCCTGTCCGCCACCTACGGGATCACCAACGCGTTCGACCGCCTGCCCACCCAGCTCGGCGAGCTGCTGCCCATCGGCGGTCCGCCGTGGATGGTGACCCTCGCGGCTCTGGGAGGATTCGTCCTCGCCCGACTGGAGTACGCGCTGCGCGGATGTCGCCATCCAGCGGCTCTCCTGGGCCTGCTGGCGCTGGTGGCCGCGATCCTGCAGTACGAAGGCGGGATCGCGCTCTACGCGATCAACGGCCGCGGCGTCCTAGCCGTCGCGGCCGGACTGTTCGTGTGGCGGAAACGACGGATCTTCCGGCCCGCGACGGTTCGGGGGTCGACCACCCTACCGCCGCTGTGCACCGGCACCCCGGCCACCGTCGCGCGGGCCGGCTCCGACGAGGACGGCACGCCGACCGACCCGTCGCGGCCCGACCCGTCGCCGGGTGACCCGGTACGGACCGAGCCGGCGTCCGCTGGCAGGGACGAGGACGCGGCGCAGGTCACGGCCCGCGGCCACGGCCCGCGCCGCAACCGGTGAGGGGGTGGCGGCGCGGCGGCCGCGGTCTCTCTGACGTTCCGGAGGGCGGTGTCCGGCTTCCCGTCGGTGCGCGAGAGCCGGATCGCGACGCCCGGCGACGCCCGTGCCGGAGCGTCCCCGAGGGGGCTCGCCGCCGACGGCGTCCTGCTAGCGTGCCCGGTTGTGCCCAGCAGCATGCGCCGAGCGTCCGCCGCCCCCGCCGCCGAGCTGCCCGGGAAC
>NZ_CDWRCK010000125.1:0-8146 GCF_977927595.1 Frankia sp. CcWB3 | reverse complement strand
GCCCGGGGACAACCGGCGGGGGCCGGCGTGACCGTGCACTTCATCGGGGCCGGACCGGGCGCCGCCGACCTCATCACCGTCCGCGGCCGGAACCTGATCGCGTCCTGCCCGGTCTGCCTGTACGCCGGCAGTCTCGTCCCGGTCGAGCTGCTGGCGCACTGCCCGCCCGGGGCCCGTCTCGTCGACACCGCCCGGATGCCGTTGGACGACATCGTCGCGGAGCTGGTCGCGGCCGACGCCGCCGGTCACGACGTCGCCCGCCTGCACTCCGGCGACCCGTCGCTCTACAGCGCCGTCGCCGAGCAGATGCGCCGGCTCGACGCGGCCGGGATCGCCTACGACGTGACGCCGGGTGTCCCTGCCTTCGCCGCGGCAGCGGCGTCGCTGCGCCGGGAGCTGACGGTTCCCGGCGTCGCCCAGAGCGTGGTGCTGACCCGCACGGCCGTGCTGTCCAGTCCCATGCCGCCCGGCGAGGACCTCGCCGCCCTCGGCCGGTCGGGGGCGACCCTCGTGCTGCACCTGGCCGTGCACCGTATCGAGACGCTCGTCGCCGAGCTCGTGCCGAACTACGGTACGGACTGCCCGGCAGCCGTCGTCGCCTGGGCCAGCCGGGCCGACGAGATCGTGCTGCGCGGCACGCTCGCCGACATCGCCGGTCGGGCGCGGGCCGCGGGGCTCACCAGGACGGCCGTGATCATCGTGGGTCGCGCCCTGGCCGCGGAGGGTTTCCGGGACAGCTACCTGTACTCCCGGGAACGCTTCGGACCGGACGGATGCGTGTCGTCCGTTCCCCCGGCCTCCCCGGTTTCCCAGGCAAACGCCGCGCCGCGTGGCCCGGATCCCCTCCCCCGGGCTCGGTGACCGGGCGCCCCCGAGGCTCGGTGACCGGGGCATGCCGTGTGCTGCTGCTCGGCGGAACCGGGGAGGCGCGCCGCCTGGCGACCACGCTCGGCTCCCCGGATCCCGCCGGCACGGAACGCATCGAGATCGTCTACTCGTTGGCCGGTCGGGTCCGCGAGCCTGCGCTGCCACCGTCCTGCCGGATCCGGATCGGCGGCTTCGGCGGGGCGGCGGGCCTGGCCTACTACCTGCGGGCCGAACGGATCGATGCGGTGGTCGACGCGACCCACCCGTTCGCCGCGACGATGACCACGCATGCCGCACAGGCCGCGCACGCCACCGGCGTTCCGCTGCTCGTCCTGCGCCGGCCGAGCTGGCGCGAGCAGCCCGGCGACGACTGGCGCCGGGTCCCGTCGCTGGCCGACGCGGTCGCTCTGCTCGACCGGTTCGTCCCACCCGGGCCGCGCCCGCATTCCGATCCGGCCCCACGGGTGTTCCTGACCACTGGGCGAACCGACCTCGCCCTGTTCGCCGGCCTGCACCGGCCCTGGTTCCTGGCCCGATCGGTCGAACCGCCGACCGGCCCGGTACCGCCACGGCTGACCGTCATCCTCGATCGTGGGCCGTTCGACGTCGCCGGGGAGACCGCCCTGCTGCGCCGGCACCGCGTCGACGTCCTCGTGACCAAGAACAGCGGCGGGACGATGACCGCCGCGAAGCTCGCCGCAGCCCGGGACCTCGGTCTGCCGGTCGTCATGGTCGACCGCCCGCCGCTGCCACCCGGGGTGACCGCGGTCGACGATGTCGACGCCGCCGTGGCCTGGGTCGCACCACCAGGGCCTAGATGACCGGGGCTAGGTGACCGGGTAACGACGTGGGGTGAACACGAGGTCCCGGCCGGGGCCGCGGTGCACCACCCGGGTCGTCGACGAGCCGATGAGCAGCAGGCAGCGCATGTCGACCTCGGCCGGGTCGAACGCGCCGAGGCTCGTCACGGTGATGCTCTCGGCAGGACCGCCGACATCCCGGCCGATGACCACCACCGTGCCCGGGGGGCGGTGTTCGAGCAGCACCTCGTGGGCCCGCTCCAGCTGATGGCGACGGGTGCGGGAAGCCGGGTTGTACAGCGCCAGGACGAAGTCGCCCGCGGCTGCCGCCCGCAGCCGCCGCTCGATGACCTCCCACGGCTTGAGTCGGTCGGACAGCGACAGCACGCAGAAGTCGTGACCGAGTGGCGCCCCGACCCGGCTCGCCACCGCCTGTGCGGCGGTCAGCCCGGGCACGACCCGCACCTCGACGTCCGCGAACCGCTCCGCCGCCGCGGCCTCGACGACGGCCGTGGCCATCGCGAAGATCCCGGGATCACCGGAGGAGACCACGGCGACGTTCGCGCCGCCGGCCGCCAGTTCGAGGGCGAGCTCGGCGCGCTCGGCCTCGACGGTGTTCCCCGAGGCGTGCCGGCGCTGGCGTGGATCGACCGGCACCCGGTCGAGGTAGGGGCCGTAGCCGATGAGGTCGTCGGCGGCGGCCAGCGCCTCGGCGGCCTGCGGCGTCAACCAGCCCGCGGCGCCCGGTCCGAGGCCCACCACGACGACCTCCCCCGCGCCGGGCGTGCCGTCGGTACCGACGGTGCCAGCCGTACCAACGGTGGGCGCCGTCAGTACCCAGTCCGCCTGCGACGCGCGCAGCGGCGCCGGATCGTCCGGCCCCCGGACCGGGCTCGGCAGTACCGCGAGCGAGAAGTACGGCACCGTGGCCGGGTCTACCGCACCGAGCGGGGCGATGCGCTGGCCGGAGGTGGTGGCCCGTTCCACGTACCAGGTGTCCGCGAGGCGTCCCGCGGCGGTGAAGGCGTCCCGGACCCCCGGGAAGGTCCGCCCCATCTTGAGCACGACCGCGGTGTCCGTGCCGGCGATACGCTCGGCGAGGGCCGCCGGCGGCAGCGTGCCCGGCAGCACGGTGAGGACCTCGTTGCCCTCGACCAGCGGCCGGCCGAGCACCGCGCACCCCGCCGACAGGGACGTCACCCCCGGCACGACCTCGGTCGGGTACCGGTCGGCGAGACGCCGGTGCAGGTGGATGAACGAGCCGTAGAAGAACGGGTCACCCTCGCTGAGGACCACGACGTCCCGGCCGGCGTCGAGGTGGACGGCCAGCCGCTTGGCGCAGTCCTCGTAGAACTCGTCGATCGCGCCACGGTAGCCGCCGGGGTGGGAGATCGTCTCGGTGGTGACCGGGTAGACCAGCGCCTCCTCGATCTGGTCACCGCGCAACTGGCTCGCGGCGACCGACCGGGCGATGCTGCGGCCGTGCCGGGCGCTGTGGTAGGCGATCACGTCGGCGTCACGGATCAGGCGGGCCGCCTTGAGAGTGACGAGCTCGGGATCCCCCGGTCCAACCCCGACTCCCCACAGCCGGCCCTTCGACGGCACCATTAATCCTCCTCGCTCGCGATCGCGTTGACCGCGGCGACCGCCATCGCGCTGCCGCCCCGCCGACCGTGCACGACGAGATGCTCCAACCGGGCCGGATCATCCACGAGGGCCTGCTTGGACTCCGCGGCGCCGATGAACCCGACGGGCACGCCGACCACCGCCGCCGGTCGCCCAGCTCCGGCCGCGACGAGTTCCAGCAGGCGGAACAGCGATGTCGGAGCGTTCCCGACCGCCACCACGGAGCCGGCGAGCCGATCCGCCCACAGATCCACCGCCGCGGCGCTACGGGTGGTGCCCAGCCGCTCGGCGAGCTGCGGCACCCGGGGATCACCGAGCAGGCAGAGAATCTCGTTCGCGGCGGGCAACCGACGGCGGGTCACGCCGGCCGCCACCATCTGCGCGTCGCAGAGCACCGGGGCGCCGTCCAGCAACGCCGCGCGCGCCGCCGCGACCACGCCGGGGGTGAAAGCGAGATCGTCAACGAGATCCACCATTCCACAAGAGTGGATCATGCGGACCGCAACCCGGGCGACGTCACCGGGCAGCCGGTCGAGACGCGCCTCGGCCCGGATCGTCGCGAACGACCGGCGGTAGATCTCCGCGCCGTCACGGACGTAGTCGTAACGTTGCATACCGCTCATGTCTGATACGCCGTTCATGCCAGACTCCTCGCCGACCTGACGGCCGCGGCCAGGTCACGGTGGCCGTCGCCGGGGCTCGACGACACGACCGTCGCCTCGCCGCCGTCCGCTCCGACGGAGGCGGCGGCGGCCCCGAGGCCCGTCCGACGGACCCGGTAGCCGGGCCCGGTCGCCACAACCTCCACCACCTGTCCTCCCGGTTGCCCGCAGCGCCGCTCGCAGCCCGACCAGTGCACCGGCGCGAGGGCCGGGCCAACCGGGACGGGCCGGAGGGCTCGCGGCCTCCCGGCCAGGTGCGTCGGCGTCGACGGGTCGCCAGCTCGGATCCGCACGGACACCGCCGCGTCGCGGCGGACATCCGCCAGCGCCCGGGCGCATCCCGGCCGACCGGCACAGCTCGTCACGCCGACCCAGGATGATGCCGGATCGACAACCAGGCCCGCGTCCGCCGCCGCCCTCGACCACCGGGTAGCCTCGGCCGGGTCGAGATCGCGGAGCACGACGGACCGCCACGGAGTCACAACCAGGACGCCGTCTTCGGCGCCGCCCGCTCCGCCGACACCCTCACCACCGCCGGCACCGCCCGCTCCGCCCGCTCCGCCACCGACACCGGCTGCCGCGGCGGCGGCGAGCAGGTCGAGCTGGTCGGCGCTCAGCCGCCCCAGGGGGACGAGCACGGTCAACGCCCGGCGGCCATCACGCTGCGGATGCGGACCGGGCCACGCGCCGGCCCGAACGGTGGCGCTCCCAACGGTGGCGCTCCCAACGGCCTGAGCAATTCCAGCAGCCTGGACGATCCCAACGGCGCCGGCCTCGGCAGCCGCGAGCAAGTCGTCCTGTCCACCCGGTCCACCCGGCAACTCGGCGATCCGCCAGGCCGTCGCGGCGGTGCCCACCGCCGCGCGGGCCTCGATGAAGGCCCGCGCCGCGGCGAGGAGCGCGGGTACGGCGACGTGGACGGGCAACCGCAGCGCGCGGGTTGCGCCCGCGACGGCCAGCAGCATCTCCCCGGAGGGCAGGGCGCGCAGCGCGAGGTCCGCGGGCAGCCCGGCCAGGTCCCCGCTGCCGTCGTCGACGGCGAACAGCACCCGGCCGGGCAGCGCGGCGAGGGCCGGATCCGCGCACAGCCGGCGGTCCAGTTCGGCGACGACCGGCGCGATGTCCCGGCACCCGGCCTCGCCACGTCCGGACAGCGGCGAGCCCACGATGTTGCGGACCCGCTCGTGCGTCGTCGAGGGCAGCAGGCCGACCGCGCTCACCCGGGCGGCGAGCTCCTCGGCCGTACCGTCGGCCAAGCCGTTAGCCAGGCCGCGTAGCTGCACGTTAGCCCGGGAGGTGAGCTCAAGGTGGCCATCGGCGAACTCCCGCGCGCAGCCGGCGAGGGTCTTCGCCGCGGCGGCGGTCAGCCGGCCGCCGGGCAGCCGCAGCCGCGCGAGCGCGCCATCCGCGGCCGGATGCGTCGTCAGCACACCGGGGCAGGCGTCGCGGACACGCTCCCGCGGACTGGTGGGCACCGGCGGAGCATACGTGCCGGACTCGGGCGATGCCGGTTGATCGTTTCTTTGTCACGACGACAGCCGAGTGCTTGACAACACCTCCCACCTCTCTGCGATCGTGACGGGGCCACGAGCGGCGAACGGCGAGGAAGCCCGGTGCGGATCCGGTGCGGATCCGGTGCGGTCCCGCCACCGTCACCGGGGAGTGCGCCCCAGACACGGCCACCGACGCGGGGCATGGACCCCCGGGAAAGGCATCACCATGTCGCCTGTGCAGACTCCTCCCACCGATCCGTCCAACGACCCTTCCGACGACCCGTTGGCCACGGTCACCCGCGAAGCCGGGGAGACATCGGGAGCCGGGGAGACGGAGGTCGACGCGGTCGTCCTGCTGCTGTCGACCTCCGACACCGACCTGCTCTCCGCGCGGGCGAGCGGAGCCCGCTACCGCCTCGCCAACCCGGCCCGGCTCTCCGTCGCCGATCTCCCGGCGCTGACCAGCGGTGCCGATGTGGTCGTGGTGCGCATCCTCGGCGGCCGGCGGACCTGGGAGGAGGGGCTCGACACGCTGCTCGCCGGCCCGCGCCCGATGGTCGTGCTCGGTGGCGAACGGACCCCGGACGCGGAGCTCATGGCCGTCTCCACCGTGCCCGGCGGCATCTGCGCCGAGGCACACGCCTACCTCGCCCAGGGCGGTCCGGCCAACCTCGGCGAGCTGCACCGATTCCTCGCTGACACCCTGCTGCTGTCCGGTACCGGATTCGCCCCGCCGGTGACCATCCCGGCCTGGGGGGTGCTCGACCGGGCCGCGGACGCCTCAGCCACCCCGGACGCCTCAGCCACCCGGGACGTCCCGGACGTCCTCGCGGGGAACGCGGTGCGGCCGGTCGCGGTGCGGCCGGTCATCGGTGTCCTGTACTACCGCGCGCACCACGTCGCCGGGAACATCGCGTTCGTCGACGCGCTCTGTGCCGCGGTCGAGCGGGCCGGCGGGGATCCGCTGCCGGTGTACTGCGCGTCGCTGCGCGCCGCCGAACCCGAGCTGCTCGCCACCCTCGGGCGGGCGGACGCGCTGATCGTCACCGTGCTCGCCGCGGGCGGCAGCCAGCCGGCGCACTCCTCTGCCGGAGGCGACGACGAGGCGTGGGACGTCGGCGCGCTGGCCGCGCTGGACATCCCGATCCTGCAGGGACTGTGCCTGACCAGCGGCCGGGCGACCTGGGCGGAGTCGGACGACGGGCTGTCCCCGCTGGACGCGGCGACACAGGTGGCGATCCCCGAGTTCGACGGGCGCCTGATCACCGTGCCGTTCTCCTTCAAGGAGATCGACGCGGACGGGCTGACAAGCTACGTCGCCGACACCGAACGCGCCGGCCGGGTGGCCGGCATCGCCGTCGCGCACGGCCGGCTGCGGCGCGTCCCACCGGCCGAACGCCGAGTGGCGCTCATGCTCTCGGCCTACCCGACGAAGCACTCCCGGATCGGCAACGCGGTGGGCCTCGACACCCCGGCGAGCGCCGTGCGCCTGCTGCGGGCGATGCGCGCGGCCGGATACGACATCGGGCCCGACGACGGCCCGGGCACGCTGCCGGGGGTCGCGGCCGAGGACGGTGACGCCCTGATCCACGCGATCATCGCCGCGGGCGGGCAGGATCCGGCCTGGCTGACCGAGGAGCAGCTCGCCGGCAACCCGGTCCGGATCAGCGCGGCGCGGTACCGGGCGTGGTTCGACACCCTGCCCGCCGACCTGCGGGAGAGCGTCGAACGGCATTGGGGGCCCGCGCCCGGCGAGCTGTACGTCGACCGGTCCGCGAATCCGGACGGGGAGATCGTGCTCGCCGCGCTGCAGGCCGGCAACATCGTGCTGCTGGTCCAGCCGCCACGCGGCTTCGGGGAGAACCCCGTCGCCATCTACCACGACCCCGACCTGCCGCCGAGCCACCACTACCTCGCCGCCTATTGGTGGCTCGCCGACGGCTCCAGCGATTCCGGCGGCCCCGGCGGCTTCGGCGGCTTCGGCGCGCACGCCGTCGTCCATCTGGGCAAGCACGGGACGCTGGAGTGGCTGCCCGGCAAGACCGTGGGCATGTCCGCGTCCTGTCCGACCGACGCGGCGATCGGCAACCTGCCGTTGATCTACCCGTTCCTCGTCAACGACCCAGGCGAGGGCACGCAGGCGAAGCGTCGGGCGCACGCGACCCTGGTCGATCACCTGGTTCCGCCGATGGCCCGCGCGGAGAGCTACGGCGACCTGGCCCGCCTGGAACAGCTGCTCGACGAGCACGCCACCATCGCCGCCATGGATCCGGCGAAGCTGCCGGCCATCCGGGCGCAGATCTGGACGCTGATCCAGGCCGCCCGGCTCGATCACGACCTGGGACTGGCCGACCGGCCGCACGACGCCGAGTTCGACGACTTCCTGCTGCACGTCGACGGGTGGCTGTGCGAGGTGAAGGACGCGCAGATCCGCGACGGCCTGCACGTGCTCGGCGAAGCGCCGACCGGCGGGGCGCGGATCAACCTGGTGCTCGCGATGCTGCGGGCCCGGCAGATGTGGGGGGGGCGCGTCACCCTGCCGGGGCTGCGGGAGGCCCTCGGGCTCGTCGAGGACGACCGGGCGGCCCGCGGCGCGGTCGACGCCGCCGAAGCGACGGCGCTCGCCCTGGTAACGGCGATGGAGGAACGCGCCTGGGACCCGTCGGCCGCATCCGACGTGGTGACGACCGTCCTCGCC
>NZ_CDWRCK010000124.1:7876-12475 GCF_977927595.1 Frankia sp. CcWB3 | reverse complement strand
GTGGTGCGCGATGCGCCGCTCCGCTGGTTCCAGGAGGAGATCACCGGGCTCGTCGCGGCCGTGCGGCAGGCGCACGCCGCCGAACTGTGGTCACTGACCTGGAAGCTCTCCAACAGCCTGACCTGTTTCTTCCAGGCCAGCGCGGGCTGGGCGGAGTGGGCAGCGATCAACGAGCTGGCGCTGGATGCAGCCCGCCGAGCCGGCGACGCGGCCGCGCAAGCGTCGGTCCTGCAGTCACAGGGGGATCTCGCCTGGCAGCAACGGCAGGTGGAGCAGGCCGCCGCCTGCTATGAGCTGGCGATCCACCAGGCACGGCGGGTCCACGACCAGTGTGCCGAGGCCCGCGCTCTGATCGGCCTGGCCGATGTCTCACTGGACCGAGGGATTGTCGAGCGGGCACGCACGATGTACGCCCAAAGCCTTGTTCTGTGCCGGGCCGGGCACGACCTGCGGGGTCTGACCGACGCGCTGCGCGGTCTCGCACTCGCCGAACTGCGGCGCGGGCGCTGCGACGCGGCGCTGGACCGGTTCACCGAGTGCCGAGCGGTGGCAAGCCAGCTGGGCGACAGACGGTGGAGCGAGTTCGCCCGTCGAGCCGTCGAGAGAATCCGGACCGGACCGGCGGCTGAAGGTAGCGTATCCTTCCCAGTCGAGGTTCGTCCGGGCGTCTGGCTGATCGGCGGTACCCCCTACGCAGACAGCCGGCCGGGACCGCCCGATCCCGAGGGCGACCGCGGCACAGACCTGGCCGCGGCCGGTCCACGACTCCCGATCATGAGAGATCAGTTACTCAGTGCAATCGGCCCGCCGCACTGACCTGCCTGGCCAGGTCGTTGACCTCGGCTACATCGTTGGCCTCGGCTACGTCACCGACCTCGGTTACAAGCGTGCGCGCGAAACCAGCGAAGGCCGTTCCGAGAAAGTAGAAATGCCCGCCGGGGAAATACCGCTCGCGGAAGTTTCCGCGTGTCTCGCCGGACCATCGGGCCATCGCCTCGGGCGGGGCCCACGCATCCGCTGTCCCACCGAACACGGTGAGCGGGCAGGCCAGCCGTGCACGGCCGGGATCCGGCCGGTAGGAGTCGACCGCCCTCAGGTCGGCGCGGACGACCCGCAGGAACAGGGCACGGAACTCTGGGACCTCGCCGAGACGGTCAGGTATCCCCCCATCGCCGAGAGCTCCGCGAGCAGATCGGTGTCCCCACGTTCGTGCAGGACGCGGCGCGCCGCAGGGGTGTCCGGCGGTACCCGGCCGGACACCCCGACCCAGACCGGGGGTATCCCGGCGGCCTGCAGCGCGCGTCCGACCTCGGAGGCGAGAATCGCGCCGAGGCTGTGCCCGAAGAGCGCGAAGGGCTGCCCATGCTCGAGGATGCCGCCCTCCGGCGGCCCGACCGGACCACGGCCGCGCCGCCGTCGGCCTTCGAGCCAGGGGCGGACGTCCCGCACCGCCCGGGCGACGAGCTCACCCATGTCCTCGACCGGGGTTTGCGCATGACGTTTGCCACGCCCGGGGAGGTCGAGCAGGAGGAGATCCCAATCCGGCGGGAGCTGGTGGATCAACGAGTGGTACACGGCTGCGGAGCCGCCCGCGTGGTGGAATCCGATGAGCCGCAGCGTCGGGTCGTCGACCGGCCGTGGCCGGACGAAGCAGGCAGCGGGATTCACGCGGTCCGCTCCCGTTCACGCAGGGCCGACCGCGCGTCCGCGATGTACGCGGCGAGGCGCCCGACCAGGCTGGCCAGCGGCAGGTCCGCCGCGAACTCGTCGGGGGGCACGGCGACCTGGTAGTGCTGTTCGATGTTCTTGGTGAACAGCATCGCCGTGAACGAGTCACCGCCGACATCGAGGAACGTCTGCGCCGGGTCGAGGTTGTCCTCGGCCCGCAGCACGTCCGCCAGTTCACCGAGCAGAAACTCCTCGACGGCCCGATCGACCGCTCCGTCCCGGGTGGGCACCGCCAGGACGACGCCCGCGGCGGCGGCTCCGTCGGGCGTGCCGACCACCCCCGGGGCCGGCACCGCCTGCGCCGGCTCGTCGATCCAGTACCGCCGGTGGCGGAAGGGGTAGGTCGGCAGGTCATCGACGAACCGGGTGTGCGGTGCGGCCAGGTCGTCCAGGCGCAGGTCCACGCCGGCGGTGAACAGGCCGGCAAGCGCGTCCAACAGCAGCGACAGGGACGCTTCGGCGTCGTCGCCGAGCAACGGATAACTGGCGGCACCCCAGTCCAGCACCGCGCCGTCCGGAGCGAGAGCCGGATCCACCGAGACTGAGACCCGGGCGCCGAACCGCCGCAGCAGCTCCCCGAGCCGGCTCTCCGCCGGACCGGTGGCGAGTTCGGGGAGCGAGCTCAGTGCCGGCAGCGCGTCGATCAGCCTGGTCGCCGCGGCGGTGACCCGATCCGGGTCCGCTCCGACCCGTAGGCGCCCGGCGACCGCGACCTGCACCTGCGCGGCGCTGGCGCTGGCGCCGAGCGTGCGGGCAAGGTTGTCCGCCAGCTCGGTCGGCGTCCTGCCTGTGACGGCAAGACGACGCGCGAACGCCGCCCGCCCGGCCCGCAACGTATGGCAGACCGATGCCAGTCCCACCGGGTCCGGCTCGCGCAGGTGGGCCACGACCGCCTCGGCCTGCGCCCGCAGGCTGACGTCGTCCTTCGCCGACACCGTCAGCAGCTCCCGACGCAGCCCGCCGCCAGCCGCACCGGACGCACCGGTCCTGGTCGCGTCATCGGCTTCACGGTCGGCGTCCTGATCGGCGCCCTGATCGGCTTCGAGAATGGCGTGCGCGTTGGTCCCGCTCAGACCGAACGCGCTGATTCCGGCCGTGCGCCGGGGGAGGCCGGCGGGCCATGGCTGGGTCCGGCGCGGCACGGCGAGGCCCACCCGGTTCCAGGGTACGAGCGTGTTGAGCGGGCCGTCCGCCTCACTCAGGCTGACCGGGATCATCCCGTGCCGCAGCATGAGCACCACCTTGATCAGCCCCGCGATTCCCGCGGCGGCCTCCAGGTGCCCCAGCCGGGCCTTGACACTGCCGATGGCCAGGGGAACGGTGCGACCGGGCGCTCCACTGCCAGCGACGGCGTCGAGCGCCCCCACCTCGATCGGGTCGCCCAACGCGGTGCCGGTGCCGTGCGCCTCGACGAAGCCGAGTTCCTCGGGGGCGACGCCCGCGTCGGCGAGGGCGGCGCGGATCACCTCCTGCTGGGCGGGCCCGTTCGGCACGGTCAGGCCGGAGGACGCGCCGTCGTGGTTGACGGCGGTGCCGCGTAGAACGGCGAGGACCGGCCTGCCCTCCCGCCGCGCGTCCGCCAGCCGCATCAGGACGAGCATGCCCGCTCCCTCACCGCGGCCGTACCCGTCGGCAGCGGCGGTGAACGGCTTCGAACGGCCGTCGGGGGCCAGCGCCCCGCTCTGGCACAGCGACACCATCAGGTCCGGCGAGAAGATGAGGTTCGACCCGCCCACCAGGGCGTAGCGGCATTCCTCCCGCCGCAGGCTCTGCGCACCGAGGTGCAGAGCGACCAGGGACGACGAGCAGGCGGTGTCCACGCTGATAGCAGGCCCGGACAGACCCATGGCGTAGCTGACCCGCCCGGCCGCGAAGCAGTGCCCACCGCCGGTGCCGTAGTACGGGTCGATGCCGCTCCGGTCACCGCCCGCCAGACGCTCGGTGTACTCGGAGGTCATGATGCCGACGAAGACACCGGCCGACAGCCGCCGCGAGCGGCGTACGGCGATGCCGGCCCGTTCCATGGCCTCCCAGGCGGTCTCCAGAAGCAGCCGCTGCTGCGGGTCGAGGGCCTCAGCCTCACGCTGCGAGATGCCGAAGAAACCGGCGTCGAAGTCGGCCACGCCCGACAGGAAGCCCGCGCGCCCGACATAGGAGCGCCCTGCTTGGCCCGGCCGCGGATCGTGGACCGCGCGCAGCCCGGGACGGTCGTCCGGAATCTCGGACACCGCATGGTCGTCCCCCAGCAGGAACTTCCAGTACGCCTCGGACGTGCGCAGCCCACCGGGAAGCCGCAACGCCATCCCGACCACCGCCAACGGCGCGTGGCGGTCGGCCTCGAGCTCGGCGACGCGGGCCCTGAGCCGCCGCGAGAGCCGCAGCTGGTCCTCCACCAGCGTCCGTAGCTGATCCAGATCCATCTTCGTCCTCACTGTTCCCCCGCCAGGTCGTCGCGCACGGCCTGGATGAGCTGATCGAGTGACAGGGCTTGCGGTTCGAGTAGGCCGGACGCCACCGGTGCGGGTGGGACGGCTCTGACGTGGGAACCAGTGGCCCGGCGCGCGGGCGCGCCGGGAGCGGCTGAGGTGAAAGTGAGCCCGTCGAGAAAGCTCGCCATCGCCGGCACCGTGGGATGATCGATCGCGACGGTGGCGGGCAGCTCGGTAGCCAGCGCATGTGCCAGCCCTGTCCGCAGGTCGATCGCCATGATCGAGTCGAGGCCCAGGTCAGCGAAGCCGAGTTCGTCGGTGACGGCCACGGGGTTGCCGAGGACCTCCCCGACCAGCGCGCGGATGGCGTCGCGCAGTCCGTCGTCGCGCGCGGGCCCGTCCAGGCCGTCGAGCGACTGACGCAGCCAGCCCTTCGGACGGG
>NZ_CDWRCK010000124.1:0-7540 GCF_977927595.1 Frankia sp. CcWB3 | reverse complement strand
GGACCGTGCGGACCGTGCGGGTTCCGGCGCGGGCGGGTGGCCAGGTCCGCGACCAGCGCGGCGCGTGGATGGCCGGCCGCTGCCTCGATGAAGCGGGTGAAGTCCGCGGCGACCGCGACGATGCGCGGTGTCACGGCGTTCACCGCGAGCCCGAGGAGCGGTCCGGCGTCGGTGTCGGCCAGCGGGCGGACGCCGAGGCGTTCGGCGGCCTTCACGGCCGGGCCCGCCGCCGCCATGCCGCCCTTCCCGGACGGCACCCACGGCCCCCAGTTGACACTGGTCGCGGGCATGCCGCCGGCACGCAGGGCCTCGGCCAGGCCGTCGAGGTAACCGTTGGCCGCCGCGTAGTTGGCCTGCCCGGCGGAGCCGAGCACGCTCGACACGGACGAGAACAGCACGAACGCGCGCAGCGGCTCGCCGCGGGCGGCCGCCGCCAGCGTTTCCGCCCCGCGGGCCTTGGCCGCGAACACCTCTTCGAAGTCGGCCGAGGTGAGATGGGCGAAGGCGCCGTCGACGGTGACGCCTGCCAGGTGGAAGACGCCGTGCAGCGGGACGAGTGCGCCAGCGGCCGCGACCCCCCGGGCGCACGCAGCGGGATCGGTCACGTCGCCGGTCACGACCGCGACGCTCACACCGCTCGCGGTGAGCTCGTCGATGGTCCGTTGCGCCGTGGCGTCCGGGCCCGAGCGGCCCATCAACGTGATCGCCTTCGCTCCCTGACCGGCGAGGATCGTCGTGGCGCTCAGACCGAGGGCACCGAGACCACCGGTGATCAGCACACCTCCCTCCCACAACGGCCCACCCGCCGCTGCCTCGACCGGTGCACCCTCGACCGGTGCGAGCCGGGCGAGACGGACTCCGTCGCCGGCCAGCACCCACCGGGTCTCGTCGAAACCGGCATCCGCCGCCTCCGACAGCGCGAGCGCGAGCGACGTAGGCGTCCATCCGATGTCCAACCCGATCCGGACCAGCCGGCGCTGCGGGTCCTCGGCTTCGAGGGCGGCGAGCATGCCCCACAGCGCCTCCCGGACCGGAGCCGCCGACCGGCGACCGTCGCCGAGTACGGCGACGGGGATCCGCGGCGGCAGGGCCCGCAGCGACGCCGCCAGGGCGAGCACAGCCCGCAGTGCGTCCCCGGCCCCCGTGGCGGCGCCGAGATCGTCGAAGCGAGCGTCCACGACGAGGTCGACGTCGTCATAGGCGGGGTCGCAGGCGGCAGGGTCGGCAGGTGTGTCATCGGGCCACCGGCGGACCTGGTGGCCCAGGGTCTCCAGCGCATCGCACAGCGACCGTGCGTGCTCCCGTCCGGTACCGAGCACCGCAACGGTCCGCGGCACGTGCGGCGGGGTCGGCGGGGTCGGCGGGGTCGGCAGAGCCGCCACGGCCTGCGGGGTCCCGGTCGCCCGCGAGGCGGGCACCCAGGTCAGCGCGTACGCGTGCGACGGCGCACCGTCCCGCAGGCTGCGTTCCAGCACGGCACGGGAAGCGTGGCGGACCCGGAACTCCTCGGCCACGAACAGGCTGCCCGTCTCGGTGAACATGCGCAGGTCGGCGCTTTCCACCCGGATCCGACCGTGCGGCAGCGGCTCGCCCGCCCGGACACGCACATGGCCCCACAGCTCCTCGTGGGCCCGGGACGCACCGACCCCGGTCTCCGGCCCGCCCGCCGGAGCCCGGCCCGGGAAGGACAGCCGCGTCGCCGCGAACGGGATCGCCAGCGACGGTGCCTCCCCGGCGTCATCGTCGACCATGAAGCCGGCGATGCTCTGGAAGCAGGAGTCGATGAGGCCCGGGTAGATCTCGTAGTCGGCCGGGTTGTCCGGCAACACCGGCCGGGCGTAGCGGATCAGCGATTCCTCCTCGCGGATCCACACATCGGCGATCCAGCGGAACGACGGCCCGAGGGTGTAGCCGAGGTTGCGGAAGTAGGCGTAGAATGCCTCCCCGGTGATGTGACGGTCGGCCGCGGCCGTGAAGGCCGCCCGCTGTGCCTGCGGCATGCCCGCGGCCACGTCGATGGCTGCCGGGCGGGTGAGCCGGCCGGACAGGTGCTCCTCCCACGTGCCACGCTCGACGTCGACAAGGCTCTGCACGCTCAGCCGCGACGTCCCGACCGCGTCCGCGGGTTCGCTCACGACGATCTGGACGTCGTACCGCTCCCCTTCGGTGATGACGAGCGCGCGCGGGCAGACCAGATCCTCGATCGTGACCGGCTCTCCCCGGCCGCCGATCGCGGACAGGATCGTGCCCAGGTGCGAGGCCGCCGGGGTCACCACGGTGCCGTACAGGCGGTGGTCGGTGAGGTACGGCGGGAACTCACTGCTGCGATCGAACGCGAACACCCGCCCGGTCAGCGCCGGGGAGCGCAGCTCGCTGCCCCAGTGCGGTCCCCGGTCCTGGGCGGGCACCGGCCCACGCACGGCCGGGCCGGCCGGCCTCCGGGGAGCCTGCGTCGTGCCCGCCACCTTCGTCCAGTAACGGGTGGGCGCGAAGGGGTAGTGCGGAGCTCGGCCACGCCGCCCACCGGAGGCTGCGGTTACCCGGCTCCAGGCCAGATCCTGGCCCTGCTCGTAGAGCATTCGGGCGGCGGCCAGCACAACCGCGCGGTCCTTGCCGCCGCGCCGCAGCGACGGCACGGCACCACCGGCGGGAGCGCACCCGGCGGCCCGGACGAGATGGCCCAACGTCCGGTCCGGCCCGATCTCCAGGCAGACGTCGACCTCCAGGACACCCAGCTGCCGCGCGCCCTGGAGGAAACGCACCGGCTCGCGCACATGCCGGCACCAGTAGTCGGCGTCATAGGTATCGGGTGCGGCGAGCTCACCGGTGAGGTTGGCGATGATCGGCAGACGCGGCGCGCCGAAGGCGAGCGGCGCGATGGCCGTCCGCAGCGGAGCCAGCACCGGGCCCATCAGGCGGGAATGGAAAGCATGCGACACGACCAGGGGTCGCGCGGTGATTCCCAGTTCCTTCATCCGGGCGGCGAAACCGTCGATCTCGGCCACCGCGCCGGCCACCACCACCGCCTCCGGCCCGTTGATTGCGGCGATGTCCAGGGCAGTGCCGGTGAGCAGCTCGGCGACCCGTTCCGGCGGTGCCACGACGGCGAGCATCCCGCCGGGTTCGGTGTCCTGCATGAGCCGGGCACGATGGGTGATCAGAATGAGTCCGGCGTCGCGATCCATCACGCCGGCGTGGATCGCGGCCGCGATCTCTCCGACGCTGTGGCCGATGACCACGGAGGCGGTCACGCCCCACGACTCCCACAGCGCCGCGAGCGCCAGCTCGAGGGCGACCAGGGCGGGCTGGGTGATCCGGGTGGCGTTGAGCAGGCTCCGGTCGGTGCCGCTGAACATCAGTTCCGGCAGGCCGGCGCCGAGCATCGGGGCGACTACCCGATCGCAGGAGTCGATCATCTCGCGGAAGACCGATTCGGTCTTGTACAGCTCCCGCCCCATCCCGAAGTACTGGCTGCCCTGGCCGGAGAACAGGAAGGCGACCCGCGGCGACCGGGTGGGACCGGCCGTGACCGGTGTACGCAGCCCGGCGAGCAGCTCGTCGCGGTCACGGACGAGCAGGGCGCGCCTGGCCGGCAGGTGCGCCCGGCCCGACCCCGCCGTGGCCGCGAGATCGGCACGGTCGAGATCGGCACGGTCCGCGACGTGGTGCTCCCAGGCCGCCGAGAGGCGGTGCAGTCCCGCCTCGTCCGCCGCGGACAGCGCGAGCAGCGCCGGCTCCAGCACCGGCTCCGTGCCCGCCCGGCCGGCCGGGTCGGTGGGCGTGTCCGCCGCTTCGCCGGCCGGGGCTTCACCCAGGATGACCTGGGCGTTCGTACCGCTGAAGCCGAAGCTGGACACGGCCGCCAGGCGTCCGCCCGGCCCGGCGCGCCACGGGGTTAGGGCGTCGACGACGCGAACGTTCATAGCTGCCCATGGCACGTGCGGGTTGAGCGTCGCGCAGTGCAGATTCGCCGGAAGCTGGCTGTGGCGCAGTGCCAGCACCGCCTTGATCACACCGGCGATGCCCGACGCCGACTCACAGTGACCGATGTTGCTCTTCACCGACCCGAGGTACAGCGGCTCGCCGGGCCGGCGGTCCCGGCCCAGTACCGCCCAGGCGGCGGCGAGCTCGATGGGGTCGCCGAGAGCCGTGCCGGTCCCGTGGGCCTCCAGGTAGGAGATGGACGCGCCCGCGACCTCGGCGTCGGCGAGCGCCGCGGTGATCACTGCTTCCTGGGCGCGGCCGCTCGACGCGGTCAGCCCCGACGAGGCGCTGTCGGAGTTGACATCGCTGCCGTGGAGCACGGCGAGCACCTCGTCGCCGTCGCGGCGGGCGTCGACGAGACGCTTGAGTACCAGCACGCCGCATCCCTCGGCACGGACAAACCCGTTGGCGTCGGCCGAGAAGGTCTTGCAGCGCCCTTCCGGGGAGAGCATGTGGGCGCGGCTCACCGCGACCGAGCAGGAGGGCGCGGCGATGACGTTGACGCCGCCCGCAAGCGCGCAGTCCGTCTCACCTTGGCGCAGCGAGCGGATGGCCAGGTGCAGCGCGACCAGGGAGGACGAACAGGCCGTGTCGACGGCGAGCGCCGGGCCGCCCAGCCCGAGAACGTAGGCGATGCGGCCGGCGGCCACGTTCAGGGCTGTGCCGGTGCTGAAGTAGGCGTCGAGCTGCTCCAGCCCGCCGCCTTCGAGTAGGCGGGCGTAGTCGGAGTTGGAGATGCCGACGAAGGCCTCGGTGTGGGTGCCGCGCAGGCTCTTCGGGTCGATGGCGGCGTCCTCGAGGGCGTGCCAGGTCGACTCCAGCAGCAGCCGCTGCTGCGGATCGAGGCTTTCGGCCTCTCTCGCGGGGATGTCGAAGAACGCCGCGTCGAAGCGGGCGATGTCCCGCAGGAACCCACCCTGATCGGTGGTGATCGTTCCGGTCCGCATCGGATCGTCGTCATGCAGCGACGCCGCGTCGAAACGGTCGGCGGGAACCGGGCCGACCGCGTCCCGGCCGGCGCGCAGCAGCTCCCAGTACTCGTCGAGGGAGTCGGCACCCGGGAAACGGCCCGCCATGCCGACGATCGCGACAGGTTCGCCCGCGGTGACCCCGCGGTCCGCGGCCGGCCGGTTCCCGTGGCCGACCGCTCCGGCCGGGACGGCCGAAACGGCGGTAACGGCGGTAACGGCGGTAGCAGCGAGGGGTGCCGATGCCGTGGCAGTGGGCGTCCCACCGGTTGTCGGCATGGCGGCACGGGCGACCAGGTGACCGGCCAGCTCGGTGACGGTCGGATGATCGAAGATCTCCGAGATGCCCACCTGAATACCGAAGGCGCCGGACAGCTCACGCGCCAGGTCGACCGCCATGATCGAATCCAGTCCGAGGTCGAAGAACCCGACGTCCTCGCGGACGGCCCGCGCCTCGGCATGCCCGAGGATTCCCGCCAGCAGCCCCCGCACGGCGTCGCGTGCGGCAGCCGGACGCGCCCCGGTGGGGACGCCCGACAACACGGCGCGGCCCGAGGTCACCGCAACCGCGCCCGCCGCGGCATCCCGGCCCGATCGACCTGGGCAGACGTCATCCGGGACGACCTCGTCGAACAGCCGGCGGCGCCGCCGGCTGGCCATCACCTCGCCGAAGCGCGGCCAGTCCACCGGGCAGACCACCAGCGCGGATCCGGCGGACGGGGCGTCGGCGGTGAAGCTCGCGCAGCCGGCGTCGACGCCGATCTCCGCCACGCCCATGCGGGCCAGGTTGCCCCGGCCGGTCTCGTCCGCCATGCCGTCCAAGGCCTACGGCCCGAAGGCGATGCTCACCGACGCCAGGCCGGCGGCCGCCCGGTAGGCAGCGAGCGCGTCGAGCCCCCCGTTGGCGGCGGCGTAGGCGCCGTATCCGTCGATCCCCCACAGGGCCGAGACCGACGACAGTTGGACGAAGAAGTCGAGCGGCCAGTCACGGCTGAGCAGATGCAGCCACCACGCGCCGGTGAACTTGCCACGCAGTGCCACGGCGAAGCTGTCGGCGTCCGCCTCCGCCAGCGCACCTGCCGGCAGCGTGCCGGCACCGTGGATGACGCCGCGCACCGGGGGCATCGCATCGCCCACGCGGCAGGCGGCGGCGAGCGCCGCCAGGTCGTCACAGTCGCCGGCCCGGTAGCGGATGTCCACTCCGTCTCCGCGCATGCTCTCCAACAGCGCCGTGCCCGCCTGGTCGAGCTGTTCCTCGCTGCGGCGGCCCACCACCAGCAGGTGACGTGCGCCGCGGCGCACGAGGTCGGTGACGAGCACCCGGCCGATGGCACCGAGCCCGCCGGTGAGCAGATACGTGCCGTCGGGCCGTACCGGGAGTTCGGGCCCGGGGCCGCCTGTCAGCGGGCGTACCCGGGCGGCAAAGACGGCACCGTCCCGTATGGCGAGGACGTCGTCGAGGTCGCCGGTGCCGCCGCGGGCTCCCCCGCGCCCAGCGAGGCGGAGCAGCAGGTGCAGGTCCGCGGATTCGGGGAGAGCGGGCAGGTCGACGACCCCGCCCCAGCTGGAAGACAGCTCCAGTCCCAGAACCGCCGCGAGGCCGTGTAGCAGACCGTGATCGGTCGCCTCAATCACATCGTGTCCGGTGACCTGACGCACGCCGCGGGTGACGGCAAGAACCTGCCCGGTACGGACGGCCGCGAGCGTGCGGACGGCGGTCGTGACAGCAAGACAGGTCGCCGCCCCCACGGCGGCGATGTCGTGGGGCTCGGCACCGCCGGGTGACGAGGCGAAGGGATCGGGCAACGCTGTGGGCCGTATCGCCAGCAGCAGCGTAACCGGCTGGTCATCGGAACGCGACGCCCAGAACGCGGCCCATCCGGCGTCATCGCCAGGCAGGTCGTGACGCTGCCACCCCGGCAGCTCGGCGAGGTCGGTGAGGTCGGCGCCGACCGGGCCGAGCACCGTGCCGGGCATGCCGCCCGCAGCCGCGCTTTCGGTGAGACTCCGCAGCAGGTCGGCGTCGTCGCCGGCGAGGACGAGGGTGTGGTCACCCGGGATGGCCGGCAGGGCGATGGGCTGCCAGGCGATGTGGTGCGACGGCACGGCGGTGGGCGGCCGCACCGGGTCGGTGGACGCAGCTGTCTCCCTGCCACGGTCCTCGCCGCGGTCCTCGCCGCGGTCCTCGCCGTGCACCGCCGGCCGGGACGGGACGGGCGCGTGACGCTGCCGCTCCCAGGGATAGCTCGGCAGGTCGATCACGCGGCGGGCCAGCGGCACAGGCTCGTGGAGGTCCGCGGTGGCCGTGTCCTCGACGAGCGTCACGGCCGGGGACGCGGTACCGGCCGCCAGCGCCGCCAACGCCGCGGCCGCGCCGGTCGCGTCCGTCGCGGCGACCCGGGCGCGCACCGGGTGGCGGACCCGGCCGTAGGTCGTCGTGTAGGCGAAGGCCGGATAGGCGGCGGGGCCGAGGGTGGCCAGGCGCTCACCGAACCGGGCGGCGAGCGCCCGCAGCGCCGACGCGGTCTTCGCCGACACCTCGAAACCGTTGACCGGCGCGTCGGCATGATCCGCGGGGGCTGCCGGGG
>NZ_CDWRCK010000123.1:11424-12593 GCF_977927595.1 Frankia sp. CcWB3 | reverse complement strand
AGATCCAGAAGACGATGACCGCCAGCGGCACGGCCCGGTCGGCCCCGCGCCACCAGGGGTGCTCGGCGACCAGCTGGAACTGGGTCTCCACCTCGACGACCCCGAGGGCGAGCCCGCCCGCCAGCACCATCGGGAAGGAGCGGAACCGCGCGACCAGCGCGACCGCCAGCGCCGGGACGATGAGCAGGAGCAGGTTCGCCGAGGACAACGGGTTCTGCAGCGGCGCGAGCAGGACCCCGCCGAGACCGGCCAGCGCGCTGCCGGCGCCCCAGGCCGCGGCGGCGACGGTGTCCGCCGACCAGCCGAAGGTCGCGGCGGCCCGGAGGTTCTCCGCCGCCACCGTCGCGGCGAGGCCCACCGTGGTGAACCGGAACACCGCCCAGAGCCCCGCGACCAGCACGGCGACCACGGCCAGCCGGACAAACACGGACACGCCGACGGGCTCGTCGAACAGCGTGATCCTGCCGGTCGGCAGCACCGTCGGGGAGGTGCGCACGGCACCGGCGAACATCAGCGTCAGCGACGACTGCAAGATGATCAGCAGACCGAGCGTCGCCATCAGCCGCAGCAGCGAGGTCGCCTCGCGCAGCCGCCGCATCACCAGCAGGTGGAACACGACCCCGATGGCGGTCGTCGACAGCACGGCCAGCGGCGCCGCGAGGCCGAGCGGCAGCCCCCACCCCGCATGCAGCCCATGGAAGGCATAGGCCGCCCAGGCCAGCAGCGCGCCCTGGGCCAGGTTGAGCACACCGGCCCCACGGGCGATGACCACCACACCCGAGGCCACGAGGGCGTAGAGCGCGCCCGTGCCCAGGCTGAGCAGGGCGTAGCCCATGACGTCGTTCAACGGCGGCCCACCCTGCTCCGGGCACCGCGGAACGGCGCCTCGATCATCCCCTCAGTGGCCCCCCACCAATGGTCGCCGGCTCTCCTCGATCGCGATGAGCGGCGTGAGCCCACCGGAAAATCCGCAGCCAGGCCATTGATCACGTAATCATGGCAACCGAGGTGACGGTACGACCGGACAGACCGATAAGGCAATCAAACCAGCCACAACAGCCACCGAATCCCATGAGAGCTACCGAAGCTCGCAAAAGCCACCTAACCCCACGGATTGGCCAGGGGTGACGGAACGCGGACACACCGCGGAACGCCCGGGATGGCACCAT
>NZ_CDWRCK010000123.1:0-11049 GCF_977927595.1 Frankia sp. CcWB3 | reverse complement strand
AACGCTCGATGGCGGAGGAACGCTCGATGGCGGAGGAACGCTCGATGGCGGACGAACACGGCTACAGGGGTGGAAACGGATGAGGGACCTGGTACCTGGCGCGAACGGGCCGTTGCCTCCCGGCCCTGTCTCGGTCCGGCTCGCCGGTCCCTTCGACGTCTGTGCGCTCGTCACCGGCGCGAACGGCAAGGTCGCCGCGGACAACGACTTCGTGTTCTACAACCAGCCCAGAGCGCCGGGCGTGGCGCTCTCGGGCAGCGCGGTGACCGTCGATCCGGGCCGGCTGCACCCGGGCGCCGAACGTGTCGTGATCGCCGCCAGCCCCGAGGACGGTACGACGCCCTTCGGACGGCTGCCAGCTCTCGCCGTCACCATCCATAATGATCATGATGCCCTCATCGCCCGCTTCGCGCCGCCGCCGTTGTCCCGCGAGACCGTGGTCACGCTGGTGGAGATCTACCGGCGCGGCCCCGCGTGGAAGATCCGGGCGGTGGGGCAGGGGTACGCGGACGGCCTCGCCGGTCTCGCCCGGGACTTCGGAGTCGCCGTCGGCAACGGCGGCAACGGCGGCAACGGCCAACACGACCAGGGCCAACGCCGTGCCCCTCCCCGGTACCCCGACTCCACGGGTCGGGGTACCGGGGAGGGCGGTCTGACCCTCGTGCTCGCGCGGGTCGTCACGCTCACCAATGCCGAGCGCGCCCGGGAGGGTCTCGCGCCGCTGACCGTCGACGACCGTCTGGCCGCCGCCGCGGAGGCGCACAGCGTGGACATGGCGACCCGTGGCTTCTTCGCGCACACCAGCCCGGAGGGACGCACGGTGTCCGACCGGGTGAGCGCCCTGGGCTACCGCTACGCCCAGGTCGCCGAGAACATCGCCGCCGGCCAGAACAGCGCGGACGAGGTGGTGACGGGATGGATGAACAGCCCCGGCCACCGGGCGAACATCCTCATCCCGCGGCTGCGCCAAATCGGCATCGGGCAGGCCACCGGCGGCGAATATGGTTTCTGCTGGACGCAGGTCTTCGGTACCCTGCTCTGACCACTGGCACTCTGCCTGCTGGGTCGAACGGATCACGATTTTCCTGCGCCGGTCCCAAAGAACCGCCAGAACCGGTGACATCGCCGCCGCAGGCGAAAAACCTGCGCAACCCGGCTGCGCACGTTCCGCCGGAACCGATGGGAAAGACAACGTCACAAGTCTTCGCCCACGCCTGGAGAAGTCCGCGTCGAATCTCCGGACAACGGCGTTCGGCCATGCCCGCGAACCACTGATCTAGCGTCCTTCCTGGTTGAGTCAGCTTTCATCGACAAGCTCGACCTGCGTTCCACAACCCAGGACAGGACTGGAGAATGCGTACAGAGGATCAACGGGACGGGACGGCGTCCCAACCCAGGAGATATTCGAACGGCCGTCATGCGCGGACTCAAGCACGTCGCCACCGGCTCGGCGGTCTGCTGCTCACCCTCACCGTGGCCCTGATGACCGGGGCGTTGACCGGACCTGCCCGCGCGCAGACCCCGACGATCATCGAGGACGGCACCATCGGCACCGGGATCAACCAGGTCTCCTACTCGGCGGGGTGGGCGAAGTGCAGCGGCTGCATTACCTCTCCGAACAACAGCTTCTACTACTCGGCGACCGCCGGTAGAGTTGCCACGATCCGCTTCAGTGGAACGCAGGTCAACCTCTACGGCGCCAAGGGCCCGATCGGGGGATTCAGCACGGTCCGCCTGGACGGCGGCCTGCCCACCAGCGTCGACACCTACTCGCCAAACGCGACCGTCACCCTGCTCTACAGCTCGGACAAGCTCACCGCCGGCACGCACACCCTGACGCTGACGAACACCGGGCAGCGCAACACCTCCTCGAGGGGCAACAACGTCGGTTTCGACCGGGCGGAGATCACCACCGGAGCGAACCCGCCGCCGGCCCCGCCGTCCTACGCCGGGCCCCGCTCGGGCAAAGGGTGGCTGACCGGCACCTATCCCGACCCGGTGATGAACCAGCAGAACCTGGAGTCGTTCTGCACCTGGCGCGGCGCGCCCTGTGACTTCACCCTGCTCTACACCACCCGGAACAACTGGGGGAACGTCAGCCAGCCGGTGGACCTGCTGCGGACCTTCGCCACCTGGCCCGGCCGGTTGATCATCTCCATCCCACCCTTCCCGGAGAACATCGGCGCCAGCAACGAGACGTGCGCCACCGGGGCCTACGACGAGTACTGGAAAACCTTCGGCCGCGTCCTGAACGCCTACGGCCGGCAGAACTCCTACCTGCGGCTCGCCTGGGAGGGCAACGGCGACTGGTACGAGTGGTCCGCCACCAACCCCACGGCCTACATCAACTGCTGGCGTCACGTCGCGGACGCCATCAACTCGACCGCGGAGCCGGACCCCATCCTGTGCTGGTGCCTCAACGCTCACTACTCGCAGAACCCGCCGAGCCACAACCCGATCGACATGTACCCGGGTGACGCCTGGGTGGACGGGGTCGGCCTCGACGCGTACGACCACTGGCCGCCGTCCCGGACGAAGGCCGAGTTCGACGCCCAGGCTAACGCCCCCGGTGGGCTGAACTACTGGTTCAACTTCGCCCGCGCGCACAACAAGCTCTTCGGTGTCGGCGAATGGGGGGTGGTGAGTGGCAGCGGAAACAACGGCGGTGGCGACAACGCCAATTACGTCCAGTGGATGTACGACTGGTTCGTGGCCCATGCGGGCAAGGGGCTGGCCTACGAGTACTACTTCAACAACTGCGACCCGAACAACGTCGGTTCGAACCTGTACCGACCGCTCAGCGCCGCGTGTCTCTACCTGAACCGGCAGGCGGGCGCCCGCTATAAACAGCTCTACTCCAGGCAGTAGGGTCCGGGGGTGATGCCGGGTGCCGCCCGCCGACGACGATCAGTGGGCGGCACCCCTCCCCCCGAGGAGGTCCTCAGCCGGGCCGCCGGTCGCGGCAGGGGCGTAGCTCGACCGATTCGTAGGCCGCCGGGATGTACCACGATTCGCGGCCGTCGTCCCACCGGACGATGAACGGTGGCCGGCCGCTCTCGCCACGAATCTTGAGTATCACACCGTGGCGCTCGGTACGACCCGTTGCCGAATTACGCACGACGAGGCGGTCCCCGACCCTGGCGTACATGATGTTTCCGGTGTACATCAAGATTCCCTCCCGCGATCTGTTCGCGGCCCGTTCGCGGCCTGTTCCGGCATCAGTGCGCCACCACTCCGTCGAACAGGTCGGTTTCCACGCCGGAACCCGAGCCCGGGCCCACCGTCCCCCGGGCCAGCACGAAGTTCTCGGTGGCCTTCGCTGACCGGCCGTTCCCGTCGACCAGGGCGAAGAAGAATCCGTCCACGGTCATCTGGCTGCGGTGGGCCCGCATCGCCGCGATCTTCGCGGCGAAGAAGCCCGGCGCCTCGATCGTCGTGGTGACCTTGGTATCGGGAACCGACAGCAGCATGTCCGAGGGCATCGTGATCCCCTCGGGGACCGTCTTCGCCAGGTCGGACCGCCAGATGCGGTCCACCGCGGACTCGACCGCGGAGTGGGACAGCGCCGTCTCGTACAACTTCGAGACCTGCCAGGTCGGACCCGCGTCGGGAGCGAAGTCCGGATCGGCCGCGTCGGCGAAGGCCCGGGCGGTGACGTCGTGCGCCCTGATGTGATCGGGATGGCCGTAGTCCCCGATCGCGTCGTAGGTCACCATCACCTGCGGCCGAACCTCCCGCACGATCCGCACGAGCGCCTCGGACGCGTCGTCCATGTTCGCCCGCCAGAAGCAGCGCGGGTCGTCGTTCGCGGGGCTGTCCAACATGCCGCTGTCCCGCCAACGACCGGCGCCCCCGAGGAAGCGGTAGTCGCTGACACCGAGCTCGGCACACGCCCGTTCCAGCTCCCCGATCCGGTATCCGCCGAGCTGGTCCGCGCGGTCCGCCCGCAGGTTGGTCAGCTCGGGGAGCAGCACCTCGCCCATCTCGCCCAGCGTGCACGTGACAAGGACCACCTGGGTGTCGGGATCGGCGGCGTAGCGGGCCATCGTCGCCCCGGTCGCGATCGTCTCGTCGTCGGGATGAGCATGGACGAACACGATCCGACGGGCAGGCAGCGCACCGGAACCTTGAGTAACCGGCATGGCTTGACGGTAGGGGCGCCCCACGGACGGCGCATCTCGACTATCGAACCGGTAACTTACGGATACAGAGCCCGCAATCGCGCCGTTAACCCATAAGAGATAAACAGCTCACAGATCGACGAATCGACGAAGGCGGGCGGAAAGAACAAAGATCTTCATCCAAGCATGATCCGGGGAACGGGAAGGGCATGAGTGATGCACCCGCCAGACAGGACGTCCGATGGACTCGGGAGGCCATTCGCCGAGTCGAGGCCGACACCAACAGATCGGCGGACACCCACCTGTTCCCCCTGCACCTGTGGCCGGCGGAACGGGGCGTGGACATCTATCTGAAGGACGAGTCGACGCATCCCACCGGCTCGTTGAAACACCGCCTGGCCCGGTCGCTGTTCCTCTACGGGCTGTGCAACGGCTGGATCCGGGAGGGGACGACGATCGTCGAGGCGTCCTCCGGGTCGACGGCGGTCTCGGAGGCCTACTTCGCCCGCATGCTCGGACTCCCCTTCATCGCCGTCATGCCCGCCTCGACCAGCGCTCAGAAGATCGCCCTGATCGAACGTGAGCGGGGTCGCTGCCATCTGGTGGCGGACGCCACCACGGTGTACGCGGAGGCCAGGCGGCTTGGCCGAGGCCACGAACGGTCACTACATGGACCAGTTCACCTACGCGGAACGAGCGACGGACTGGCGCGGCAACAACAACATCGCCGAATCGATCTTCAATCAGATGGCGTTGGAGCGCCATCCCATCCCCACCTGGATCGTCGTCGGCGCCGGCACCGGGGGCACCAGCGCCACGATCGGGCGTTATCTGCGGTACCGGCAGCACAACTGCGCGCTGTGCGTCGTCGATCCCGAGGGCTCGACGTTCCACCGCGCCTGGTCCACCGGCGACCCGCACGCCACCGGCGGGCACTCCCGCATCGAGGGCATCGGCCGCCCACAGGTGGAGCCGAGCTTCCTCCCCGACGTCGTCGACCGGATGATCACCGTGCCCGACGTGGCGTCCGTCGCGGCCATGTTGTTCCTGGAGACGCTGACGGGCCGCCGGACGGGTGCCTCCACCGGGACGAACCTCTGGGGCGCGGTGCGGCTCGCCTGCGAACTGGTGTCCTCTGGTCACCGCGGCAGCGTGGTCACCCTGATCTGCGACGGCGGCGAACGGTACGCCGACACGTACTATTCCGGTTCCTGGCTCGACGCGGCCGGCCTCGACCCGCGGCCGTTCACCGAGATCCTGCGCCAAGCCGTGACCTCCACAACCTGGCCGGGCTGACACGGCCTGGCCGGCGCGGTGGCGACCCACCGAAAGCGATGCTACGGTTCCTCCGATCACTAAATGCTACCGGCAAATTACCTACTGCGGTGATTTTATGCGGAACCTGTCGCAGGACCCGGCCGGACAACGACCGGCGGACTCCGAGCCCGCCCGGCACGGCGGGACGATTCTAATCGCCGAGGACGACGCCGCGTTGCTCGAGGTCGCCCGGCGGATCCTGAGCCGCAACGGCTACGAGGTGCTGGCGGCTTCCACCGCCCTCGACGCGTGCTCGATCGCAATCGAGCACCGGGGCGACATCCACCTGCTGCTCACGGACGTCATCATGCCGCGCATGCAGGGCACGGAACTCGCGAACCGCATCCGGGCCCAGCAACCCGGCATCCGGGTACTCTACATGTCGGGCTACGCCGATCCCGTCCTCACCGCGCAGGGGAAGCTGGACCCAGGGGTATCGCTGTTGACCAAACCTTTCTCCGAACGCACCCTGCTGGACAAGGTCCGGCAGGTCCTCGATGCTCCCCGCTGACCGGCCGCGTACCCGGGGGGGGGACGCAGGGACGTTCAGGGAGAGACCGGCCGTCCGCGCAGGACGATGAGGTCCGGGGCGCCGAGCACCGCGACGTCGGCCCGCGGGTCGCTCGGATACACCACCAGATCGGCCCAGGCGCCCTCGGACAGGCCCGGATAACCGAGCCAGGAGCGGGCCCCCCAGGTCGCCGCGTCGAGCGCGGCCGCCGCCGGCAGCCCGGCCAGGCGGAGCTCGGCCACCTCCGCGGCGACCAGCCCGTGCGGGAGGCTTCCCCCGGCGTCGGTACCGACGAAGATCGGGATGCCGGCATCGTAGGCCGCCCGCACGGTGTCATGGCGCCGGGCGTGCAGGGCGCGCATGTGCCGGGCATAGGCGGGGAACTTCGCCTCGGCGCCCGCGGTGATGTCCTCGAAGGTCGAGATGTTCACCAGGGTCGGCACGATGGCGACCCCCCGCTCGGCGAACAGCGGGATCGTGTGCTCGGTGAGACCGGTGGCGTGCTCGATGCAGTCGATCCCCGCCTCGACGAGATCCGCGAGGGAGTCCTCGGCGAAGCAGTGGGCGGTGACTCGGGCTCCGGCGGCGTGCGCCGCGTCGATCGCGGCCTTCGCCACGTCCGCGGGCCAGCACGACGCCAGGTCGCCCAGCCCGCGGTCGATCCAGTCGCCGACGAGCTTCACCCACCCGTCGCCCCGGTCGGCCTGCGCGAGGACCTCGGCGACGAGGTCGGCCGGCTCGACCTCCGCCGCGTAGTTGCGGAGGTACCGCCGGGGCCGGGCGATGTGCCGGCCGGCCCGCACCAGCCGGGGCAGGTCGTCACGGGCGTCGATCCACCGGGTGTCGGCCGGGGAGCCGGCGTCGCGCAGCAGCAGCGCGCCCGCCGCCCGGTCGGTGATGATCTGCTGCTCGGTGGTGGGCCTGTCGACGGCGCCGTGCGCGGCGAGGCCGACATGGCAGTGAGCGTCGACGAGGCCGGGCAACACCCATCCGGAGACCGTCCGTACGTCCCGGGCCGCCGCACCGGTGGGGGCGGAGAAGGTGATCCGGCCGTCGACGACCCAGACCTCGTCACGGACATCCGTCGGACCGACCAGCACGCCGCCACGGATCCGCAGCGTCGGCACGCTCATATTCACGTCATATCCCTATCATCGTCGTCCGGTCACCGGCGCGCCGGCACCAGGCCCGTGGCGAGGACGCGCCGCCTGATCGGGCCCCGGAAGCACTCAGACGTCGAGCTGCGACTCGACGGCGCGCAGCCGATGACGGGCCAGCGCGAGGTTCGCGCGCGACTTGTCGAGCACCAGATAGAGGAACAGGCCACGGCCGGAATGGCTCTGCAACAACCGGATCAGATGATACTGGCGACCCAGCGTGATCAGGATGTCCTCGATGGTGTCCTGAAGCCCGAGACTCTCCATCGTCCGAATCTTCGCCCGGATGACCTCGGTGTTTCCGGCCGCGGCGATCTCGAGATCGATCGCATGCGTGTTACCGGCCGTTCCGAGGGTCATTCCACTGGTGAAGTCGACGAGGGCAGCCCCAAGCGCCCCGCTTATCTCGAGCGATTCCTTCAGGGCAATGTCGACGCTGTTCATATCGCCTCCCGTGTGTTCGAGGTCGACGGCAGCTCCGACGCTGCCCCCGTTGTGCACTGGCGCCAGTTCACGCGAACCGCGTGTTGGCAGTGGTCCCCGCAACCAGTCCCCCCGCAGCCAGTCCCCGTAGACCGGAAACCGCCCGATCTACGACCGCTCGCACAACTTTAAGCCCACCCGACCGGATCGCGTGCGGGTGGGCGGAAAAAATGGGCTCGGTGGACGGGCGGACCACACGCCGAACCAGAAAAAGAGATGGCGATTCACTCGAAAAAACCCGACCGCCCCGCCGCGAAAGGTCCACCTCATCGAATATGTTGCACGAGAGCCTGAAGATGACAGATCACGTGCCGGCGGAGGTCGGTCCGGCGAGGAGTCGGGTGCCGTCGGGAAGGTTGCCCGAGGCTTCGGCGTCGCGGAGGTACTCCCACAGGACCCGTTGCAACTCGACGGCGGCACGGGTCGGCTCGACGTCGCGGCGACGCGCCAGCCCGATGGTGCGTTGCAGCCCCGGGAGCACGAACGGGGTGACCCGCATGCCGAGCCGGTGGGCAACCGTGCTCGGAATCACCGCGCTGCCCAGACCCGCCGCGACGAAACCGAGCACGGCGTCCATCTCCCCGCCCTCGATCGCGAAAATCGGCTCGAATCCGGCCTCCCGGCAGGCCGTCACGGTGGCCTCCCGCAGGTCGTAGCCGCGGCGGAACATCACCATCGGGTGGTTGCGCAGATCGGCCACGGTTAGCGGGCGCCCGGCGACGATCGGTGGCTCGTCCAGCGACGAGACGAGGACCAGGCTCTCGCGGATCAGCGGCGAGGTCGCCAGTGCCGGGTCGCTGCTCTGCAGCGGAAGGATGATCAACGCCAGGTCCAGGCTGCCCGCGGCCAGATCGCGGACAAGGTCGCGTGATCCCCCCTCCTCGACCAGCAGGCGGATGCCCGGGTACCGCTGGTGGAACAGTCGCAGCACGTCGGGCAGGAAGCCGGTGCACAGGCTCGGGGTGGCACCGAGGCGCACCGTGCCGTGGCGCAGGTCGAGCAGCTCGGTGACCCGCTGGCGGGCGGTCTCGGTGTCGGTGAGGATGCGCCGGGCGAGCGGCAGGAGCGTCTCCCCCGCCGGGGTCAGGCTGATGTTCCCCCGCGCGCGGTTAAACAAAGGTGTGCCCAGCTCCTGCTCCAAGGCGCGGATCTGCTGGGACAGGGACGGCTGGGCGACATGCACCCGCTGGGCGGCCCGGGTGAAGTGCCGGGTCTCCGCGACGGCGACGAAATAGGCGAGTTGGTGGAGCTGCACGCCGCCAGCGTAGACGTCGATAGGACGGCACTATCGAGTCCAGGTTTATCATGTCTTGGACCACTGGAGGGAGTACGCTCTAGGGTGCGCTCGTGGCTGTGACAACCCCGGCGCGATCGGCGTCCCCTGCGCCCACCCCGCGGCCCCCGCGATCTTCGTCCGTCCTGCGCAACCTGTGGCGGTCAACCATCGGCAAAAAGACCGTGATGGCCGTCACCGGGCTGCTGATGCTCCTGTTCCTGATCGCTCACATGCTCGGGAACCTGAAGATTTTCTTCGGCCCTAACGACTTCGACCAGTACGCCGGCTGGCTCCGGGCGATCGGCGAGCCGATCCTGCACGATACGTGGTACCTATGGATCCAACGCGTCGTGCTGGTGCTGGCCGTGGGCCTGCACGCGGTGTCCGCGTACCAGCTCAGCCGGCGTGACCTGCGGGCCCGGCCGACAAAGTACGTCCACCGCCAACGAGCCCGGGCCAGCTATGCCACGCATGTGATGCGCTACGGGGGAATCACCCTCGCGTTGTTCATCGTGTACCACATCCTCGATTTCACGACGCTGACCCTCAACCGACACGGGGTCGAAGGTGCCGCCTACGACAACGTCGTGTCGAGTTTCAGCGTGTGGTGGGTCACGCTCATCTACATCGCCGCCATGATTTCCCTCGGGCTCCACATCCAGCACGGCTTCTGGAGTGCGGCCCAGACGCTCGGTGTCAACAACCCGAAACGGGACCGAGTTTTCAAGGCCTCCGCCAATGCCCTCGCGGTTCTCCTCACGGTGGGATTCGTGATCGTCCCGGTGTCGGTTCTCGCCGGCCTGGTGGATTGACGGCACGGCACTGGGCCGACGGGTCGCTGGGCCGACGGGTCACTGCACTGGTGGATTGAACAGCCGACGGCTCCGCGGCCAACATTGCGCGGCGCGGTGCCGGAAGCATGGGAAGGGCTGACATGTCGTTTTACAACCTCGGTGCCGACATCGCCGACACCGCGGCGCCGGACGTACCGATCGAGCAACGCTGGGACAAGCGACGCTTCACCGCCAAGCTGGTCAACCCGGCCAACCGGCGCCGCCACACCGTGATCGTCGTCGGCACGGGGCTCGCCGGTGGCGCCGCCGGCGCCACCCTCGCCGAGCAGGGCTACCGGGTCATCCAGTTCTGCTACCAGGACTCGCCGCGCCGGGCGCACTCCATCGCCGCCCAGGGCGGCATCAACGCGGCGAAGAACTACCGCAACGACGGCGACTCGGTCCACCGGCTGTTCTACGACACGGTGAAGGGCGGCGACTTCCGCTCCCGGGAGTCCAACGTCTACCGTCTCGCGCAGACGTCCACCCAGATCATCGACCAGTGCGTGGCGCAGGGTGTGCCCTTCGCCCGGGAGTACGGCGGCCTGCTCGACACCCGCTCGTTCGGCGGTGTGCAGGTCTCGCGGACCTTCTACGCCCGGGGCCAGACGGGTCAGCAGCTGCTGATCGGCGCCTACCAGGCGCTGTCCCGGCAGATCGACGCCGGCGGCGTGGAGATACACCCGCGCACCGAGATGCTCGACCTGATCGTCATCAACGGGCACGCCCGCGGCATCGTCGCCCGCGACCTGGTCACCGGCCAGGTCTCCACCTACCTCGCCGACGCCGTCGTGCTCGCCACCGGCGGGTACGGCAACGTGTTCTACCTGTCGACGAACGCCAAGAACTCCAATGCCAGCGCGATCTGGCGGGCGCACCGGCGCGGGGCGTATTTCGCCAACCCGTGCTACACCCAGATCCATCCGACCTGCATCCCCCGCTCCGGCGACTACCAGGGCAAGCTCACGCTGATGAGCGAGTCGCTGCGCAACGACGGCCGCATCTGGGTGCCGAAGAAGGCGGGCGACACCCGCTCGCCCGACACCATCCCGGAGAACGAGCGCGACTACTACCTCGAGCGGATCTACCCGGGGTTCGGCAACCTGGTCCCCCGTGACATCGCATCGCGGGCGGCGAAGTACCAGTGCGACGCCGGCCGCGGCGTAGGCCCGGGCGGGCTCGGCGTCTACCTCGACTTCGCCGACGCCATCAAGCGGATGGGCGAGGACAAGGTCCGCGAGAAGTACGGCAACCTGTTCGAGATGTACGAGCGGATCACCGCCGAGGACCCGTACAAGGTGCCGATGCGGATCTACCCGGCCGTCCACTACACCATGGGCGGGCTGTGGGT
>NZ_CDWRCK010000122.1:0-12237 GCF_977927595.1 Frankia sp. CcWB3 | reverse complement strand
ACTTCATTACGTCCCCTCATCAGAGTAGCACACCGTTCAGAAGCGTATTTGAGCATAGAAATCTGTGACTGTCTGTGACCTTGATAGGTGTGCAGTGGATGCGCATGCGCCGGAACACGGCCTGGTGGGGTGGGGGCGGTCGGGGATTCTGGAAGTCCGCATTCACCGCCGCCCCAGGAGCATCGCAAAGTCGTATTTATGCTGGTCACGAGGGTGATCTCCTGGTCGGGATAGCGGCGTGGCGGCGTAAGGCTCGAGCGGTGTTGGCGAAATCAGCGAACCGGAGCAGGCTGATCACCAGGGTGCGGAGAGCAGCCAGGACCTGGGGACCGCTGCCGGTGCGAGCCCGATGCGGGCCCTCACCCAACGTGACGCCACTAAAGCCGGGAGTCGGGTTTTTCGGGAGACGACGTCGGCATCGATGCCGAGGGCGATTCCGCCGCCGTCCCACGCCGCCCCGCTCCCCATCCGAATGTGGATCAACCAGCCCCAGTGGCGATCGAGACCGAGAATGCGCTGCCAAGAGCCGACCCGCCCGCGGGAAACGTCCGGGTGGCGCAGGTCACCTCGGCGAGGCGCGCGGGTGGCGACACTGGCGTGGTCCGGCCCGGACGTGTGTTTCGTCGGGGTGCGCGCCGTTTGGTCCGGTTGCCGACATTGACACGAGCTGGCGTGCGGGGGCATCCTGGCCGGGCAGCACCTCGTTCGGTGAGGCGTCTGCGCGGACATAGGCCACTGACCTTGAACGTCGAGAGACGCCCCGGGTCAGGACAGCTCTCCCCGGGCTAAGGGGTGAGCCCAAGTGGCTTCCCGGTGGGGATTACGCCGCGCAGTGCCAAAGCTCTGACGAGGAGGGGTGCTCGGTGTCGCCCGGCTTCGGCCGGGTGTGGTTGTCGCGGTCACCCCGCCTGGACTACTCGCGCCTGCGGGCGCCTGGTGGAAGGGGGGTGGCGGGATGAGTCCCGGCCATAGTTGCCGTCTGTCCTGGGCTGACTCGGTGACCCCCGTCGCCTCGGTGACCCCCCTCGCCTGAGCCTGCCCCGTCAGACTGATGATCTAGCCGAGCAGTCCCGTCGCAGGTGAGACGACCACGTCGGGCGGCATCAGCCAGCTGCGCACCGTCGGGAGGTCGTTGCGCAGCGGCTGCCGCCCCGGCCTGACCCTGCCGACACAACCATGCGGGCGGACGCGGATGCCGTTCGCGGCCCGGGGAGCTGACGTGATGACTGTCGTGGAGAACGCGTTTTACGCCGCGGGCCGGCGCTTGGCGCGGCCGGGCTCGCTGGGCGAGACCTACCAGTTGCTGCGGGACCGCCGGGGCCGGAACAAGCAGGATCTGGCGTGGATCGGTCTGGTCCACCCGGACGAGCGGGAGATCGCTTCGATCGCGGCCGAGTTCGACCTGCACGAGCTGGCGATCGAGGACGCGGTGCAGGCGCATCAACGGCCGAAGCTGGAACGGTACGGCAAGACCCTGTTCGTGGTGTTGCGGGCCGCCCGCTATGACGACGCGCGGGAAGAGGTTGACTTTTCCGAACTGCACGTCTTCGTCGGGGACGACTTCGTCATCACAGTTCGGCACGGGGATGCACCGGATCTGCCTCGGGTGCGCCGGCGGATGGAGTCCGACCCGGAGCTGTTGGCCCACGGCCCGGAGGCGGTGTTGTACGCAATCCTGGACCGGGTCGTCGACGATTACGCCCCGGTGGTGGACGGGTTGGTGAACGACATCGACGAGATCGAGACCGAGGTGTTCAGGGGAGATCCGGCGGTGAGCCGGCGCATTTACGAGCTGTCCCGTGAGGTCATCGAGTTCCAGCGGGCGGCCAAGCCGCTGCTGGGCATGCTGGACGCGCTGGCCGCGGGGTTCGCCAAGTACGGCGTGGACCCCGAGCTGCAGCAGTACCTGCGGGACGTGGCCGACCACGCGGTGGGCGTGGTGGAGCGGATCGAGGGGTTCCGCCAACTACTGGCGAACATCCTGACCGTCAACGCCGCGCTGGTCGGGCAGCGGCAGAACGAGGAGATGAAGACGCTGACCGAGTCGAGCCTCGCGCAGAACGAGGAGGTCAAGAAGATCTCGGCCTGGGCGGCCATCCTCTTCGCGCCCACCCTGATCGGCACTGTGTACGGGATGAATTTCGAGACCATGCCGGAACTGAGCTGGGAGTTCGGGTACCCGTTCGCGCTCGGCCTGATGGCCTTGGTGTCCATTATGCTGTACGTGATCTTCAGGCAGCGGCGGTGGCTGTGACCAGCGCGAGGAGGACGAGGGCGTCGGCTGGCCCACGTATCGTGAGGTTGCCGCCGGTGTGGATTGCACAGCCCGCTCCGGCTTCCTCGAACAGCCGGTTACGTATCGCCCCGCAGGCTCGTGAGCGGTGGCTCGTACGCGGAAACTGGGGCGTATGGCGAGCGGCAGACTGCGGATCTACCTCGGCGCGGCGCCGGGGGTGGGCAAGACCTACGACATGCTCTGTGAGGCTCAGCGGCGCAAGGCACGCGGAACGGACGTCGTGGTCGGGCTGGTGGAGACCCATGGGCGACCGCGGACCGCCGCGTTGCTGGACGGATTGGAGATCATGCCCCGCCGCACGGTCTCCTACCGCGGTGCCACCTTTACTGAGATGGACGTGGATGCGATCCTGGCCCGCGCGCCAGCGGTGGTGCTCGTCGACGAGCTGGCGCACACGACCGTCCCGGGGTGCCGGAACGCCAAGCGTTGGCAGGACGTCCACGAGCTGTTGAACGCGGGCATCGACGTGCTGTCGACGTTGAACATCCAACATCTGGAGTCGCTCAACGACGTCGTGGAAAGGATCACCGGAGTCCCGCAGCGGGAGACCGTGCCGGACGCGGTGGTACGCGCCGCCGAACAAGTCGAACTGGTCGACATGACACCGGAGGCGCTGCGGCGGCGGATGGCCCACGGCAACATCTACGGCCCAGACAAGATCGACGCCGCGCTGGGCAACTACTTCCGGGTCGGCAATCTGACCGCGCTGCGGGAGTTGGCACTGCTGTGGCTGGCCGACAAGGTGGACGAACAGCTCGATCACTACCGCACCGAGCGCCAGATCTCCGGCATCTGGGAGACGCGGGAGCGGGTGGTTGTCGCACTGGCCGGCGGCCCTGAGGGCGACACACTGATCCGCCGGGCGGCGCGGATCGCGGATCGCGCCAAGGGTGCGGACCTGCTCGCGGTCCACGTCACCCGATCAGATGGCCTGGCCGGTGCGTCGCCCGCGCATCTGGCCCGGCAGCGGGTGTTGGTGGAGAGCCTGGGCGGCAGCTACCACCAGGTGGCCGGGGACGACATTCCCATCGCGCTGCTGGAATTCGCCCGAGCGGAGAACGCGACCCAGCTCGTGCTCGGCGCGAGCCGGCGCGGCCGGCTGGCCCACATGATCGACCCTGGTATCGGCGTCACGACAACGAAACTGTCCGGGCCGATCGACGTGCACCTGGTCACCCACGAGGAGGTGGGCAAGGGGCGGCTGCTGCCCCGCCGGGCCCGTGGGCTGACCCTCCGGCGGCGGCTTGCCGGTGTCTTGGCCGCGGTCGTGCTGCTGCCGCTGCTGACCCTTGCGTTGACGCACCAGCGGACCGATCTCAACCTGACCAGCAACGTGCTGGGGTTCCTGATCGTGGTGGTCGCCGTGGCGCTGGTGGGCGGCCTGCTGCCGGCGTTGCTGGCCGCGCTTGGCGGCTTGCTGCTGCTGAACTACTACTTCATCCCACCAATACACTGCTTCATCATCGCCGAGAGTAACAACGTGCTCGCACTCCTGGCGTTCCTGGCGGTTGCGGTGATGGTGAGCAGCGTGGTCGACCTGGCCGCCCGGCGGACCAGCCAGGCGGTACGCGCTACCGCGGAGGCGGAGATGCTCTCGACCTTGGCCGGGAGCGTGCTGCGTGGCGAGCAGGCGCTGCCGGCGCTGCTCGCGCGGGTGCGGGAGACGTTCGGGCTGACCTCGGTCGCCCTGCTCGAACGCGCAGCCGAGGGCGGTCAGAACGGCGCCCACAAGGCAGACCGTCACGGCTGGCGGGTGGTCGACAGCGCCGGGCCCGACCCGTGCCTACGGCCGGACGAGGCCGACACGGAGGTACCGGTCAGCGAGAACCTGACGTTGGTCCTGCGGGGCCGGCCGCTGCCCGCGGCGGACCGCCGGGTACTCACCGCCTTCGCCGCGCAGGCCGCGGTCGCCCTCGAACAGCGGCGGCTGGCCCAGGTGGCAGCGGAAGCCGGGCCACTCGCCGAAGCGGACCGCACCCGCCGCGCCCTGCTCACTGCCGTCAGCCACGACCTGCGCAGCCCGCTCGCCACGGCCTCGGCGGCAGTCGCGAACCTACGCAGCAACGAGGTCGAGTGGAGCGCCGAGGAGCAGGCGGAACTGCTCGCCACCGCTGAGGAAGCGTTGGACCATCTGGCCCGGCTGGTGGAGAACCTGCTCGACATGAGCCGGTTGCAGGCTGGACGCCTGAGCGTGTTCCCCGCCCCGGTCGGGCTCGACGACGTGATTCCCGGCGTGCTGCGCGACCTGGGCCCGGCAGCTCGCGACGTGGCTGTGACGGTCCCGGACGACCTTCCGCTGGCCTACGCCGACCCGGCGCTGCTGGAACGGGTGATCGCCAACCTGCTATCCAACGCGACCCGCTATTCACCCCCGGGCCAGCTCCCGCTGATCACCGCTAGTGCGTTGCGCGACCGGATCCAGCTGCGGGTCATCGACCGCGGGCCTGGACTGCCCGCGGAGGACCGTGACCAGGCGTTCACGCCGTTCCAGCGGCTGGGCGACACCGACAACGACAGCGGCATCGGGCTGGGCCTCGCGCTCTCCCGGGGCCTGACGGAGGCGATGGGCGGCACCCTGACGCCGGAGGACACCCCCGGCGGGGGCCTGACCATGGTGGTAACGCTGCCGGTCGCGACGGTCGGCGGGTCCGCCCAGCCGGCGGGCGGTGCGGTCCTCAGATCGCGGGACGGTCAACAGACAACGAGGTCATAGTTTGACGATGAGGTCATGGCTGGACAACGAGGTCATGGCTGGAACCGGTAGCCCATGCCTGGCTCGGTGATGAGGTGGCGGGGCTGTGCCGGGTTGAGTTCAAGTTTGTGGCGCAGCCGGCCGATGTACTGGCGCAGGTAGTGGCTCTGCTCCTTGGGGGCGGGACCGCCGGCCCGGGGCAGCAGATCCCGGTAGGTCAGTAGCTTTTCGGGGTGGCGGACCAGGACGTCGAGCAGGTGCCATTCCGTGGGGGTGAGCCGGACCTCGGCGGGGCCGTCCGGGCGTGCGCTGTCGGGTTTGCGGGTGACGCGCCGTGCGTCGAGGTCGATCAGATAGTCACCCAGGGCGACGGTGAGCGGTTCGGTGGGCGGCGGGGTGCGCCGGACGACGGCGCGCAGCCGGGCGAGCAGTTCGTCGACCCGGAAGGGCTTGGTGACGTAGTCGTCGGCACCGGCGTCCAACGCTACGATCTTATCGCTGCTGCCGGCGCGCCCGGAGAGCACGATGACCGGGGCGGCGGTCCAGCCGCGCAGGGCGTGGATGACGTCGACGCCATCGAGGTCGGGAAGCCCCAGGTCGAGCAGGATGATGTCGGGTTCGTGTTCGGCGGCGGCGGCGAGCGCGCGGCTTCCGTCCGCGGCGACGGTGACCTGGTAGCCGCGGGCGCGCAGGGTGATGTGTAGCGCGCGGAGCAGCCGTGGGTCGTCGTCCACCACGAGCACGCTGGTCACGCGTCATCTCCCGGCAGTGAACCGGGCGGTACGGCAGGCAGGGCGCGAATCATCGTGAGGCCTCCGCCGAGGGTGTCCTCGGGGCTGAGCGTCCCGCTACCTGGTCGTCTTGTCGAGGGCCAGGTTCAGGGCGAGGACGTTGACCGTGGGTTCGCCCATGAAGCCCAGCGCCCGGCCGTCTTCGTGGTCGTGGACCAACGCGCGGACCGTGGCCGGGTCGAGGCCGCGTTCCTTCGCGACCCGGTTCACCTGCAGGTAGGCGTAGGCCGGGGAGATGTCGGGGTCGAGGCCGCTACCGGAAGCGGTGACCGCGTCCGCCGGGACCGGGTTGTCCGTGCCCTTACCCGGCCCCTTGATCGGCACAGTGATGCCGGCCGAGTAGTCCTCGCCGGGCTTGGTGCACTCGACCTTGACGCCCTGGTACGTGGCGACGAAGGGCGCGGCCGGGCACTCCTCGTTGATGCTGACGGCCCGGGTGACCGGTCCGGTGGTGCCGCCGGTCCGGAACACCGACAGGACCGCGCCGACGCCGTTCGCGGTGCAGAGGGGACGCCGGCCGTCGGCCCCTTCCAGGTCACCAATGGCCTTGCTGCGGGCGCAGACCTGGGTGAGCAGGCTCTGGCTGCTTTCGTCCTCGTCCTTGGTGGCCGGGTCGTCGAAACTGTCGACAATGTCTTCCGGGCCGAGGTTGGACGCGGACGTTGACGTCGGATCGTACCCGTCGCCGGCCGCCGACGGGCGGGACTGGAAGTATTTGGGGATCGGGTTGCCCTTGTCGTCGGTGAACAGTTGGCCGATCTCGGCTGAACCGACGATCTGGCCGCTGGCGTTCGTGACGAACGAGCCGTTCGCCTTGTCCTTCAGCCCGGGAAGCTGCGCAATGGCCGTGATGACCAGCGGATAGGCGATGCCGGTGAGCACGGTCAGCACGAGCAGTGCGCGGAAGGCGGCGAGATGCTGCCGCACGAAGGAGGGAAGTCGGGTCGCAGGCATGGTTACCGGGCTCCCGGGATGAACTGGATGACAAGGTCGATGAGTTTGATCCCGACGAACGGGATGATCAGACCGCCGACGCCGTAGATGTAGAGGTTGCGACGCAGCATCGCCGACGCGCTGGACGGGGTGTAACGGACGCCGCGTAGCGCCAGCGGGATCAGGGCGAGGATGACGAGCGCGTTGAAGATGACGGCGGAGAGGATCGCCGACTGCGGGCTGTGCAGCCGCATGAGGTTGAGCGTGTCCAGCCCGGGATAGATCGCCGCGAACATCGCCGGGATGATCGCGAAGTACTTGGCGATGTCGTTGGCGATCGAGAAGGTGGTCAGCGCCCCGCGGGTGATGAGCAGCTGCTTCCCGATCTCGATGATCTCGATCAGCTTCGTCGGGTTGGAGTCGAGGTCGACCATGTTGCCGGCCTCCTTGGCGGCCGACGTGCCGGTGTTCATCGCCACGCCGACATCGGCCTGGGCGAGCGCAGGGGCGTCGTTGGTGCCGTCGCCGGTCATTGCGACGAGCTTGCCGCCGGCCTGCTCTCGTTTGATCAGGGCCATCTTGTCTTCGGGCGTGGCCTCGGCGAGGAAGTCGTCGACGCCCGCCTCCTCGGCGATCGACCGGGCGGTCCGCGGATTGTCACCGGTGATCATGATGGTGCGGATGCCCATCCGGCGCATCTCGTCGAACCGCTCACGCATGCCCTGCTTGACGACGTCCTTGAGCTGGATCACGCCCAGGACGCGGGCCGTGCCGCCATCGGTGGCCTCGGCAACGACCAGCGGGGTGCCGCCGGAAGCGGAGATGCCGTCCACGATCTCCCCGGTCTCCGCGGGCACGGTGCCACCAAGATCTCGCACCCAGGTGATCACCGCGCTGGCCGCTCCCTTGCGCACCTGCCGGTTCGGCCCCCCATCGATCGCATCGAGGTCGACCCCGGACATCCGGGTCTGGGCGGTGAACGCCACGAACCGGGCGTGGCTGAGCTCGCCGGGACTACGCTCCCGCAGGCCGTAGGTGTTCTTCGCGTGCACGACGATGGAGCGGCCCTCGGGGGTCTCATCCGCGAGCGAGGACAACTGGGCCACGCTGGCCAGGTCATTCTCCGACGTGCCGCCGACCGGGACGAAGGCCCGCGCCTCCCGGTTGCCAATGGTGATCGTCCCGGTCTTGTCGAGCAGGAGGGTGTTGACGTCGCCGGCGGCCTCGACGGCCCGGCCGGACATGGCCAGCACGTTGCGTTGGACCAGCCGGTCCATGCCGGCGATGCCGATCGCGGACAGCAACGCGCCGATCGTCGTCGGGATCAGGCAGGCCAGCAGCGACACCATCACGATCCCGGACAGGCCGTCGCCGTTCAGCGCGCTGGTGTCCGGCACGCCCGGCAGCTGCGCCTTCGAGAAGATCGCCAACGGCTGCAGGGTCGCGACAGCGAGCAGGAAGGTGAGCGCCAGGGCGGCCAGCAGGATGTTCAGCGCGATCTCGTTCGGGGTCTTCTGCCGATTCGCCCCCTCCACCAGCGCGATCATCCGGTCGATGAAGCTCTCGCCCGGTTTCTGAGTGATCCGCACGACGATCCGGTCCGACAGCACCCGGGTGCCGCCGGTCACCGAACTGCGGTCACCGCCGGACTCCCGGATCACCGGCGCGGACTCGCCGGTGATGGCCGACTCGTCGACGCTGGCAATCCCCTCGATGACGTCGCCGTCCCCGGGGATGAACTGACCCGCCTCGACGACGACGGTGTCGCCCTGCCGCAGCCGCGGCGCGGGCACCTCCTCGAGCCGGCCGTCGTCGCGCAGCCGGTGGGCGATCGTGTCAGTCTTGGTGCGGCGTAGCGCGTCCGCCTGGGCCTTGCCGCGGCCCTCCGCAACCGCTTCGGCGAGGTTGGCGAACAACACGGTCAGCCAGAGCCAGACCGTGATCAGCCAGCTGAACGCGGTCTCGTCCCGAATCGCCAGGACAGTAGTGAACACCGCGCCGATCTCCACGATGAACATCACCGGGTTGCGCCACAGCGTGCGCGGGTCGAGCTTGCGCAGCGCGTCCGGCGTCGACCGCAGGAGCATCGTCGGGTCGAGCAGCCCCCCCTGTACCCGCCGGGGAGCCGGCGGCGGGGTCGGCGCGGGCGCCGGAACCGGCGTACCCGCAATGGTCGAGGTGGACATCTAGTGCAGACCCTCCGCGAGCGGCCCGAGCGCGAGCGCCGGGAAGAAGGTGAGAGCGACGATGATCACGGTGACGCCGACGAGCATCCCCACGAACTGCGGGCGATGGGTCGGCAGCGTCCCCGCGGTTTCCGGCACCGGCTGCTGTTTCGCAAACGATCCGGCCAGCCCCAACACGAAGACCATCGGCAGGAAGCGGCCGAAGGCCATCGCGAGGCCGAGCGCGGTGTTATACCAGTCGGTGTTCACCGTGATGCCGGCGAACGCCGAGCCGTTGTTGTTCGCCGCCGAGGTGAAGGCGTAGAGCACCTCGGACAGGCCGTGCGGCCCGCTGTTGAGCATCCCCGCCCGTTCCCCCGGCAGCGCCATCGCCAGGCCGGTGCCGACCAGCACGATGACCGGCATCGTGAGGAAATACAGCGAGGCGAACTTGATCTCTCGACTGCCGATCTTCTTGCCCAGGTACTCCGGCGTTCGTCCGATCATCAAACCCGCGACGAACACCGTGATCACCGCGAGGACCAGGATCCCGTAGAGTCCCGATCCGGTGCCGCCGGGCGCGACCTCGCCGAGCATCATGTTGAACAGCAGCGTCGCGCCACCCAGGCTGGTGTACGAGTCATGGAACGAGTCGACGGACCCGGTCGACGTCAGCGTCGTGGCCGTGGCGAACAGCGCCGAGTCCGGCACACCGAACCGGGTCTCCGTACCCTCCCGGGCCGCCCCGACGGCTGTCGGCACCGTGTCGTGGTGGATCGCCTGGAACACCTCGTTGGCTCCCAGACTGCCCAGCGCCAGCACCGCCATCACCGCGACGATCGCCAGCCCCTGCCGGGTGCTGCCGACCATCTTGCCGAACGTCCGCGGCAACGCGAACCCGATCGACAGCAGCAGGTAGATCTCGAACCAGTTCGTCCAGGAGGTCGGGTTCTCGAACGGATGCGAGGAGTTGGCGTTGTAGAAGCCGCCGCCGTTGGTGCCGAAGTCCTTGATGGCCTCCTGGCTGGCGACCGGACCCCCGGTGACCGCCTGCTCCCCCCCGGCCAGGGTGGGGACCGTGGTGTTCCCGTGGAAGTTCTGGATCGCGCCGCCGGCGATCAGCACGATCGCCGCGAGCGCGCAGACCGGCAGCAGGATCCGCACGACGGTGCGGACCAGGTCCACCCAGAAGTTGCCCAGCTGGTCGGTCTTCTTCCGGGCGAAGCCGCGCACCACCGCGATCGCCACCGCGATACCTACCGCGGCGGACACGAAGTTCTGCACCGCCAGGCCGGACATCTGGACCAGATGGCCCATCGTCGACTCACCCGAATAGGCCTGCCAGTTCGTGTTCGTGGTGAAACTGACCGCCGTGTTCCACGCCAGGTCCGGCTTGACCGCCGGCAGGCCCAGCGCCAGCCACAGGTGGTTCTGCACCCGCTGGAACAGGTACAGGAACAGCACCGAGACGAGCGAGAACGCCAGCACGCTGCGGGCATACACCGACCAGCGCTGCTCGGCGCCCGGATCCACCCCGATCAGCCGGTAGATACCGCGTTCCACCCGCAGGTGCTTCCCGCTCGTATGCACCCGGGCCATATAGTCGCCGAATGGCCGGTAAGTCAGGGTAAGAGCCAGCACCATCGAGACGATGAAGATGACGCCCGCGGCGTTCGTGCCCATCTAGAACCGCTCCGGGAACAGCAGAGCCGCCACGAGGAAGATCGCGAGGGCTACGGCAAGGATCAGGCCGGCGATGTTCTCCACGCTCACAGCTTCTCCACTGCCTTGAGGGTTAGCCCGAGTACCGCGAACACCGCAAGGGTCAGCAGCACGAAGACAACGTCACGCACGGAACTCCTGCCTTCTACTTTGGATGAGATCGGAATAAATGCGCCGCCCTGGCTGGCGTCCTGGCCTGATGGCAGCTGCCAGTATCTAGCCCTTGCCGCCAGCGGACCAGCGAAGCTAACGGTCCAATGACGCCCAATCCCGAAAATTCAACACGGTGCTCACACGGCATCCGGCCCGGACGAGATCCGCACCCGCGCAAAACCCGGTGTGCGCAACCCGGATGAGACGCAGAACACCTCTCGGTGGTCCACGGACGGCCGCCCGGGCGGGGAGCAGGCCGGTCCGCCCCGTCTTGTCCAGGTGATCCCCGCGAAGGGTGTCCTGGCGCTACTGTGCGTGCTAATGAGGCGTGGTGGTTACGGCTGGTAGCGGTAGCCCAGGCCGGGTTCGGTGGTCAGGTAGCGGGGTCGGGCCGGGTCGGGTTCGAGCTTGCGACGCAGTTTGTTGATGTAGAGGCGGAGCGAGGAGCTGTCGTCCGCCACGCCGGGACCCCAGACCTGGCTGATCAGCTGCTGATGGCTGATGAGCTTCCCGGGGTAGCGTACCAGTGCTTCCAGCAGCCGCCATTCCGTCGGGGTGAGGCGTAGACCGTCCGGCTTGTCCTCTCCACCGGTCGCGGATGGACCCTCACGACCGCTGCCCGCGCCCGCGCTCGCGTCGGCGTCGGCGTCGGCGTCGGCGCTGTCTCGTGGGCTGATTCGCTTTTCCCCGAGGTCGATCCGGTACCGGCCGAGGTCGACAACGGTCACCGGTTCCGCGCTGGCGGCGCGGCGGGTCACGGCCCGGATCCGGGCCAGCAGCTCGTCGATCGAGAACGGCTTCGTGACGTAGTCGTCGGCGCCGGCGTCGAGCGCGGCCACCTTGTCGTGACCCGAGGCGCGACCGGACAACACGATGATGGGAACCCCGGTCCAACCCCGTAGCCCCTGGATAACCTCAACGCCGTCCATGTCGGGCAAGCCAAGATCCAGAATGACCAGGTCGGGTGGGCACGACGCCGCCTCCGACAGCGCGTGCCGGCCGTCCACCGCTGTGCGTACCTCGAACCCCCGAGCGCGCAGGGTGATCCGCATGGTCCGCAGCAGCTGCGGTTCGTCCTCCACGAACAGAAGACGGGTCATATCCGCCCCGTCCCCTCCAGCCACCTCCGGACCGGCAGCGCCTCCTACCCTGGCATCATCCCTCATCCTCGCCCCCTGCGCCTTCGCCCCTCCGGATCAGAAGAGGGTCAGAGGCTCGGTCGGTATCGGCTGAGGCAGTGCAGCGAGTTCAAGCACACGTACCCGTACGTCATCGTGGAAGCAGCGGGCGAGTAGTAGCGCGTCGGCACTGTCCGGGGTGTGAATAAATACGGTGGGTGATCGGCCCTCGCGCAACCACTCGACGGCAGTGTCAATCCAACGCTGCCAGGAAGGCGCGCAACGCTTCGTCGACGCCCGTCAGGCGTAAACATTCACGTAGATTCGTGATCTTGCGGTGAGTGGTTGGTGTTGGAGCTGGGTGTGG
>NZ_CDWRCK010000121.1:7268-12330 GCF_977927595.1 Frankia sp. CcWB3 | reverse complement strand
AAATGGCTGCCCCGAGAACTTCCCAAACCGGCCCTAGTAGGCGAGGTCTGGAACTACGTGGTCGCGGGCGGCTCCGCCGGCTGACGCCTGTCGCCGACGGCCCGTTGGTACGCGCGGTACGCGTGATCAGGATCTGCTCCGGATGGTTGATGACCTTCGGCACCACGGGTGCGCCGTCAGACCGAGGCGTGGATGCCGGAGCCTGGTGCCCACGACGTCACCCGTGGCTGTTCGGCTGCCGCGTCGATACCCCGGGCGGACCGGACTACCTTAAGCCCATGGGCCTACATCTGAGCCAGATCGCCGAAGCGGACGAGCTGCTGACCAACGATCCGCTCGCGATTCTGATCGGGATGGTGTTGGACCAGCGGGTATCGGAAAGAACGAGCGGGATGGGGTCGTAGGCCCCGCACCCGAGCCGTGATGCCCCGCAGGGACGGCCGTCATCAGACTCCGATGCCCCCACCGCCATGCCGACGCCCACCCGGGTCCAGCGTCGGGCTCATGGTAGTCGGTCATGGTAGTTAGCCTGAGCGGTACCATGATGGCATCCTGATGCGTCGAAGGCATCCTGATGGGGAGTCATGGACCGCGAGACAGTGGCCCGTACACTCGGTGACCTGGCTCGGCTCGGCAACGACAACTATCGGTTCGAGATCAAGAAGGCCAGGGGCGGCATGCCCCAGTCGTTGCACGAGACGATCAGCGCATTCGCGAACGGTGAGGGCGGGACGGTCCTTCTCGGCGTGGACGAGAAGGCGTCGTTCGCGGTCTCGGGACTGGTGGATCCGGAGTCAATTCGGGATAGCTTCGTCACGTTGTGTCGCGCTATGGAGTCGAAATGAAATAACTTGCGCGTTTCGAACCCTCCACAGGCCTGTGACCTGCGATGATGCTCTCGATCACGTATTTGTTACTTCATTACGTCCCCTATGGACCCAACGGTCGCACCGTTGGTCGACATCGTGGACATGGGTGGCTCGAAGGTTCTCTATGCCTATGTACCGCCGATTCCACGGGACCGTCGGCCCTGCCACCTGGCGCGGCTTGCCCCGTGGGACGCATCCTTCATCCGCATGTCGGACGGCGACCGAAAGCTATCGGCATACGAGGTCCAGCTCCTCCTCGAGAACCGGGCCCCGGCACGGCATGATGCCTCCGTCGTGCCGGAGGCAACGCAGGATGATCTCGACTCGCAACGGCTACGTGCCTTTATCGCCCGGGTCCGGGAGCAACGGAGTGTGTTCGGGGAAAAGTCTGACGCGGAGGTCCTGCGCCTTCTGAACGTGTTCCGGGAGACCGACGACGGTCCTCGGCCCACACTCGCCGGCCTACTGGCATTCGGAGTTTATCCGCAGCAGTACTTCCCGCAACTGAACGCCACGGTGGTGGTCTTCCCGACGCCTGATCCTGCCCGGCCGGGGCCGCGTGGGGAGCGGTTCCTGGACAACCGTTCCGTAGACGGTCCGATACCTGTGATCGTGCGCGATGTCATAGGAATCCTGAAACGGCACATGAAGCAGCGCGGAATTATCGCCGGAATGTTTCGTGTTGATGAATGGGAGTATCCCGAGGAGGTGCTCCGAGAAACCCTGGTGAACAGCCTGGTGCACCGTGACTACTCGCCGTCAGCCCAGGGTGCTCAGATTCAGGTAGAGCTCTACCCTGACCGGCTGCAGATCCGGAACCCGGGCGGGCTCTTTGGACCAGTGAGCCTACGAGAGCTTGGACTCGGCACAGTGCCACCGTCATCACGCAATTCTGTCCTGCTCAAGATCCTGGAGGACACCCCGCTCGATCCAGGCCGGACAGTGTGCGAGAACCGAGGCACCGGCATCGCGCGCGTCCGTGCGGCGCTCGCCGAGGCGGGCATGGAGCCGCCGGTCTTCGAGGACGACATCGCGGCCTTCACCGTGACGATTCCCAACCACGCGCTGCTCGACGAGGAGACCAGGGACTGGTTGTCCACGCTGAACATCGCCGGGCTCACGGGTGCGCAGCTCACCGCGCTGGCGCTCACTCGCCGCGGGGAGACCTTGACCAACGTCAGCTACCGGGGTGCGACCGGCGTCGCGGACAGTCGAACGGCGACCACACAACTCAAAGAACTGCGCGCCCGCGGCTTGCTGGTGCAGGAAGGAGACCGGGGAAGCGCCACCTACCGGCTGAGTCCCCACGCCGGCCGGGCAACGAAGCAGCTTGACCGCGGACGGACACGGAATGACCTTGTGTTGGCTGTGTTGACCAGCACACCGGCCAGCCGCGTCGACATTGCCCGCCGGGCCGGCCTTACCGACGAGCAGGCCCGCCAGACGCTTGCGCGGCTGCGTCGGATCGGGCAGGCCGAGCTGATAGGGGCGCCCCGATCTCGGAACGCGTTGTGGCGACTAGCCGTACCACCAGACCGCGACGGTTAGTCGGCACGTCGATCAGCAGGTCGTCCGCGTCTCACGCGACTGCCCCGGTGTTGAACTGGCACTGCCATGGCCACCCCAGCCAGCGGTGACGACCACATCGGCCAGCTCACGAGGGTCGAACACAACGGGCGGCTGGGGCGACTCGCCGCTCTCGGCGCCAACGTCGACCTCGCCGAAGACCTCCCATCCCTACGGGTGGCAGCGCTCGGGTGGTAGTCGTCATCGCTCATCTTCGCCCGAGCGCCTGTCTTGGGGCGGACGCTCGGGCGGAGGAGCCGCGAGGGTCCGGGCGTCAGGCGTGGGCGCGCAGGGCTCGGGCGTACCATTCCCAGGTGCCGATGATGTCGTTGGGGGCCTGGTTGGGGGCCCAGCCGTTGATGATGCCGACGAGGGTCCAGTAGCGGCCGACGCGGCGGTCGGTGAAGGCTTCTATGCGGTCGGCCACGCGCGTGCGGTCTTCCGCCGGGGTCGGGCCCGAGGGCTTCGAGACGCTCGACCACGGTCAGGGCCTCAGGGGAGGCGGGGTCGACCCCGGCCCGGGCGGCGGGACCGGCGAGTTCGCCGACAGCCTTGCCGACCTCGAACTGCGCCACGTCCGGCTCTGGCCCTTCGGCGCGGGCTCGTTCGGCCATCCGGCGGCTGGTGGCGATGAAGTCGGGATCGCGCAGCAGTTCGACGATCTCCACCCAGGCTGCGACCTGCTCCGGGGTCGGGTCCTCGGGCAGCTCGGGTGCGCCCATGGCCAGCTTGTCGGCGACATCGCTGGGGTTGTCGCCGAAGACAGCGTCGAGGTAGTCGTCGATGATCCGCCGACGTTGTTCGGTCGTCAGGTTGGTCAGGTCGGTCATACGTTGGAGCTCCTCGGGGTCGGTGGATCCGATGAAGGCGCGCAGTACCGCGCGCTGCAGTCGCAGCACGCGAATCTGGGCGTCGAGGGCGCGTACGTGCTCGGCGGCCACCTCATCCAGCGACGTTTCGGCGCTGAGCACCCGCTTGATGTCGTCCAGGCCGACGCCGAGCTCGCGCAGGGTGCGGATGAGCCGCGCCCGGGCCACGGCGTCGGGCCCGAACAGCCGGTATCCCGCCGTCGTGCGTCCCTGCTCGGGCAGCACTCCGGCGTCGGCGTAGAACCGTAACGTCCGTACCGAGAGCCCGGTGCTCACCGCAAGCTGGCCGATCATCATGGAACCGATCATTGAGCCTCCACCAACTGGAGAGTCAACCGCCTCAACTGGCCTACGGCCCGCGCCGACCCCGACCCCGACGCCGACGCCGACGAGCAGCTTGGTCGCCTACGGTTGTGTGGTGGGACTGCATCTGGGTCAGATCGCCAAGGCCGACGAGCTGCCGACCAACGATCCGTTGGCACTGTTGATTGGCATGGTGCTAGACCAACAGAGTCCGGAGAGAACGAACATGTCGTTCGCGACCACGAAGTGTCCCCTGGTACTCAGGCCGGCGTGCTTGTGAGCCGGTACGCGGCGTTCGGGTCGCTGTAGGCCGCTGTTGTTCTGACGACCAGGCCGTCGGAGATCAGCTTGGTCAGCGCATAGCTGGCCTGTCGGTCGGTCAGGGAAAGGCGGACGGCGATCTCCGCGCGGGTCAGGGGCGACTCGACGGCCAGGAGTTCCAGAACCCGCTGCTTCCGCAGATTAGGCTCATGGGTCTCCTGACTGTGAGCAGTCCTCGCGGATTCGTGTCGCGGCAGGCGCTCGGGGATCTCGGAGAAAAGTGTCGGATTTGAGTCCTCGGCCGCGTCGTCCAGGACGTACCGTGCCCATCTGCGCTGGTTGACCATTTTGACCAAACCGCGGTGGACAAGATCCCCCAGCTCACGGCGGGCGATTTTGCTGTCTACCGACAGTTCGATCCTGTACTCGTCGCTCGTCAGTGCTCGGCCGGTCCGAAGTATCGCGAGCGCCATCTCCTGCGTCGGGGAGATGCCCGGTTGAACCAGCGAGTACAGCCAGGACCGTGTACCTTCGTCGAGCAGGGTCCTATTCGGTAGGATGACTCGAAAATCGCTTATTCGATCCCTGAACTCGGGAGGCACGAGACCAGCTTCCCGCAGGCTACTGAGTACGTTGGGGATACCTGTCGCTCGCCTCTCGCACAGGGCCCTTCGATATTCTTGAAAACGGACGTTCTCAAGAATATCGACGAGCGCCCGATTACGTGCGGACGCGATGTTGTCATCTCCCAGCCGGTCTATCGTTACTGGCCCGAACAGCCCACCCGGTGAGATCACTTCAAGGCGATCGGGGTACATCTCGACCTGGATGCGTGTCCCCCTGGACATCGGACTGTAGTCACGGTGGGCGACGGCGTTGACCAAGATCTCCCGTAGGGCCTCCGGCGGATACTCCCAGCGGTCTTCTCGGCCAATTCCTTCCACCATCCCGCGCCTGCTCATACGGGCGAGCAGGACGGCAAAAACCTCCTCGAGGAGGATCGGGGCCGGCCCTTCCAGAATCTTGTCGTCCAGGAATCGTTGGCCGTCTGGACCGGGCTCTCCCTTGCGTTTCGTTGGGTAAACGGTCACCGTAACCGCGCATCCGCGCAACGCATCGAAACCTTGCGGATCATGGCCGAGCGCGAGGAGCCCGCCCAGCGATGGCACAAGCTGCTGGGGGGACGTAATGAAG
>NZ_CDWRCK010000121.1:0-7178 GCF_977927595.1 Frankia sp. CcWB3 | reverse complement strand
CGCAAGTTATTTCATTTCGACTCCTGGGTATCTAGCGCGCTCTTGACCAGCACGCCGCACCGATGGAGCAAATCATCGTCGTCCCGGCGTGCCAACGTCGGTCGGGACCGGCGAAGCTCCCGCAGAAAATCCGTGACGAGTTCGTCGTCCAGATCGACTCGTCTGGCTTCTTCGACGGGCTCCCGATCAAACGTCGGCTGGCCCCGGTTGATCAATAATTGGCTCACCTCGTACGACGAGAGCCGATGATCTCCATCCGAGATGCGGATATATGAACCGTTTGGCTGCCCCTTGCTCCGCAGGTAGCAGGGCTTGTCTGCTGCGTCGAGCTCCGGCACCTCGGTGACGACAAGGGTCCTGTCCCTCGAACTGCGGCAGGCTGATCAGCGGCACGAGGGGTGGATGGAGGGCATCTCGACACAGTCCCGCGATGTCGGCGGAAAGCTTCGCGGCGTACTCGCAACCGGTGGTCGCGAACCCGCGTCCCTCGTCGAGGCCTAAGATCAGCGTGCCTCCGCCTGGAGTGTTTGCGAATGCGCACAGGGTCTGTGCGGTCTCATTGGGCAGTTTGTCGGTTGACGCCAGCTTGACCTCAAGTCCTGCGTCGTCGCGACCGATCCGGCGAAGCGCGGCAACCAGCTCGGCCAGTTCTGCTGCCTGCATGTGTCAGCCTCCCAGTGAGCCTGACACAGCCTAGCATGATGTTGTGAGGCTGTAGAAGCCTTGTTAGGCTGTGTCAGGTACCCTGCATCCAGGCCCTGGGGGCAGGCGCCGGACCGGCTCTGCGTCCGCCTGTGGTTGGCGTTGGGGCGGCGGCTAGTGCCCATGACGTGCACGATCGACGGGGTCTGGCTTGCCGCCAAGGAAGTATCGGCTATGGGCCTGCACCTGAGCCAGATCGCCGAGGAAGACGACCTGCTGACCAGCGATCCGTTGGCGCTGCTGATCGGGATGGTCCTGGACCAGCGGATGTCGGAAAGAACGAGCGGGACGGGCGGCTCCATGCCCGTCTGACCGCGTGGGGCCTGGCTCCGGCCCGCGACTGCCGGAGCCAGAGATCACAGCGGCGACCGTGTCAGCTTCTCGGCGCGCACCGCGGGCATTGTGGTGTCGTACTCAACTCGGGTCGGAGGCGCCCTCACCGGCGGCGCGTTCGTAGGCGCGCAGGGTGCTGACGACCAGGTGGCGTTCGGCCGGGGTCAGCGGTTGGAGCGCCTCCCGCCAGGCGCGGGTGCCCGAGCCGAGCCATCCCTCGATCACGGGGCGGCCCGTGGTGGCGATACTGACGATCCGGCGTCGGCGATCGCCGGGATCCTCGTGCCTCTCGACGATCTTGGCGTGGTCCAGGTCGGCGACCATCAGGCTGACGGTCGTGGGCGCGACCTCCAGCCGCGTGGCCAGTGCGTTGACGGTGGTGGGGCCGTCAAGCAGCAGGTAAGAGAGCAGGGACAGGTGCCGTGGGCCGAGCGCCAGGCCGGCGAGCTCGGCGGGCGGCGGCGTCCGTTTCGCCCGCCCGACCAGCTGCGGCATCAGTAGCAACAGCGCGCGGACAGCCTGGTCCACATCGAGCTCGTCCTCGCTCCGGCTTGACATGGCCCTCCTCGCCTCCTTTACCTTTGCAATCAAAGATACTTTGCATCCAAAGGTAATCTCAGATGTAGCACCTGCGTGATCGGAGAGTCATGACCACCCTTGTCACAGGCGCCAGCGGGAACATCGGGTCGCGTCTGGTCGCCACGCTGGCCGGGTCGAGCCACCCAGTTCGTGGCTCGTCCCGTGATGCGACGAGCCTACGGCTGCCCGCCGGCGTCGAGCTGGCCGAACTCGACCTCGCCGACCCCGGGCCGTCGGCGGCGAAGGTGCTGCGAGGGGTCGAGACCGTCTTCCTCTATCCGGTGATCGGTACTGTCGAGGCCTTCGTGGCGGCGGCTGTGGACGCGGGCGTGCAGTACGTGGTGTTGCTGTCCTCGCCGGCGGCCTACGAGGTCGGGGAGTTCGACCGGCCCATCGGGCAAATTCACCGCGGGATCGAGCGGGCCGTGGCCGAGTCGGGTCTCTCGCACACGGTGCTCTACCCGAGCTGGCTCGCGACCAATACCCGGCGCGGCTGGGCAGATCAGATCCAGACCAGCGGACGGGTCGCGATGGCGTTCGCGGACGCCCCTATCACGCCGATCCATCCCGACGACATCGCCGAGGTCGCCGCCCACCTCCTTACCCAGGAGACCTTCCGTTCCCGGATGCAGATCCTCACGGGACCGGAGCCGATGCGCCTGCGGGACGCGGTCGCGATCATCGGCGACGTGCTCGGTGCCGACGTCACCGTCGAGGACGTGACCCGGGAGGAGGCACTGGACCTCGACCAGGGCCGAATTCCCCGTCCGATCCTGGAAACGCTGCTCGACGTGGCCGCGGCGACCATCGGCCAGACCGCCCCCGTCACCAACACGGTCGAGCGGATCACCGGTCACCCGGCCCGGTCGCTGCGCTCCTGGCTCGAAGCCCACCGGAGCGCCTTCCAGCGCGGCTGCCCCCTGCCTCGGGCCGAACTGCCCTGTTCGCCGTCGTGCGTCTGGGTCTGTCCGTGTCGACATTGTCGCGGGCGGGATGTCGTGTCATCGGCGGATGGGTTGCTGCTCCGAGACGGTTCGGGTGTCCGGGCTGGGTGGCGGCACTGGCGCCGTGACGAGCGCTGGCGGCGGGGCATGATCGCGAAGGTGCTGACGGATCTGGCGGTGAGCTTGGCGCTCGGTGGGGCTGCCTTGCCGACATCGCGCTGCTGCGCGGGCGCCCGCCCAGCGATGCGCTCACGTAGCCGTTCGGTCAGCGACTCACGACAGTACGGACGACGTCGACCGCGCTGTGCTGGCCAGCGGATCGACGGCTGGGCCTGTGGCTATCGTGATGACGGTGGGACTTCACTTGAGCCAGATCGACGAGGCTGACGAGCTGCTGACGAACGACCCGTTGGCGCTGTTGATCGGGATGGTGCTGGACCAGCCGGTTTCGGAAGGATGGAGCGGGACGGATCGTTTCGTGCCTGCTTGACCATGAAGCGTCGCGTGCCGCTCTGCGGCCGCCGGAGCAAAGAGCCGCCTGGTGCTTCGCCTCCTGCCCTCCGCTCAGCTCTGGGCGTCCAGCCTCAGCAGCGGGGCAAGGCGCTCGAGCTGGTCGACTGCTTGGGAGAGATCGGGGGCGAACGGGTTCACGAGTACGTGGTCGGCGCCGGCATCAATGTGGGCGATGAGCCTTGCCGCGACAGCGGTCTCGTCGCCCCAGGCGAGGACGTCGTCAATCAGGCTGTCGCCGCGTTCAGCTATGTCTGCCTCGCTGTAGCCGAGCCGGCGGTAGTTCCTGGTGTAGGGGGAGTCAGGGGCACCCACGCCGAGATCGAAGATGGTCCGCAGCCAGGTCCGGGCGGCCTGCGCATCGCGCTCAAGGATCATGGCCTGGTGCGGGATGACCAACGGGTCGGGGCCCAGCACGGCGCGGGCGGCCGCCGTGTGCGCCACCGGCTGCAGGAACGGGTGGACGCCGTCGGCGCGCTCGCGAGCCAGCCGGTGCACGCGCGGTCCGAGGGCGGCGAGGACGCGTGGGTATCGCGGAGCTGGCAGCTGCGGAAGGTGCGCAGCGGCCTCGTCCATCGCGTCGAGATAGTCACGCAGGTGGGAAAGGGGTCGTTCGCCGGACTGGCCACCGAGGCCGAGGAGGAATCGCCCAGGATAGGCCTCGGCCAGTGTCGCGGCGCCGGTGTGCATCGCGCCCGAGGCGCGGGTGCTGATGTTCGCGATGCCCGTGCCAACGATGATCCGATCAGTTGAGGCAAGCATCAGCCCGTGCTGCGCAAACGCCTCGCGACCGGTGGCCGGTGCGCCTGGCGGCGTCTCCCCGCTCCACACCGACCCGTACCCCAGCCGCTCGATCCGGGCGAGCTCCTGGCGCTGGGTGGCAACTGGACTACTCAGCAGGACGAACGGGGGAAGCCATACCCCGAACCGACCCAGGCGTCGGCGGACCTCCGAGATGCTCATTGCCGATCCCTTCTGTCGCTCCACCTGCCGGAGGTACCCTCCGGTCGCGTCGAACATACCGGAGGATGCCTCCGGCAAGGTGCCTGGGGAGGAGGTAGCCTCCGTCTATGTGCTGCGAAGGGAAGGCGATCGGGCGGGGTGGCTGAGACGCGGCCCATGCGTGCGAATGCCAGAGCCAACCGCGAGAAGTTGCTGGCGCATGCGCGTGCCGCGTTCATCGAGCACGGCACCGGGGCCTCCCTGGAAGGAATCGCCCGCCAGGCCGAAGTCGGCATCGGGACGTTCTATCGCCACTTCCCGACGCGGGAGGCCCTGCTCGAAGCGGTGCTCCATGAGCGTTTCGATGATCTGACCGCGCGGGCGCGCGAACTCTCGGTAGATTCATCGCCGGGTCCATCGCTGACGATCTGGCTACGAGAATTCATGGAGTTCACCGGCGCCTATCGAGGGCTCGCGGCCGCGCTCCTACGGACCCTGCGGGACACGTCGACCCCGCTTCACGCGGCCTGCGAGAGCATGCGCAAGGCTGGGACGTCTCTCTTGGCCCGCGCGCAGGAGGCTGGCGCGATGCGCGTGGATCTTGACGCCGTCGAACTGTTCACCGTGGTCAGTGGACTCGCGTGGGCGTGCGAGCAGACAGTGACCACAGTTCCTGGAACTGCGACGGCAGACCGCCTGCTGACCCTCGTGTTGGAGGGTCTTCACAGCCCTGGCGGGTCGGCAATTGACCACAGCTGATGCGGGGCGGACGCCGGTCGCCACCGGAGTAGCGGGCTGGGGCGCTACGGTGACGTCGTGGGGCTGCATCTGAGCCAGATCGACGAAGCGGACGAGTTGCTGACGAACGATCCGTTGGCGTGGCTCATTGGGATGGTGCTGGACCAGCCGGTCTCGGAAACATGGAGTGGGATGGGACGGTCCGCGTCCGCCTGATCGCGGGCTGTCCACATTGCGGGTCCGGTCGTCCGGGTCGGTCGTCCACCCGTTCGCCATGCGGACAGGGTTCCCGTCGGGACGCGGGGGACGGAGGAAGCGGGGTCAAAGCCGCGAATGCCAGTCCGATGACGAAGCCTGCGACTTCCTCCAGCTGACGCGCGCGTTCCAATGATCACAGCACCGCTGATAGCCCTATCTGCCCCTACCGGTTCGACGACAACACCAGCAACGACTATCACCGCCTCGTCCTGCACCACGTGGCCGCCGGCAGCTATCCCGTCCTCGCGCACGTCGAAGGCGGTCACACCGACCCGCTGCCCACCTTCCCGATCGGCGTGTCGACCACCGTCGACGGAACCGACCTGATATTCGAACAGCCAGCAGTAGCCGCATGACTATCTGACCGGCGGCGCGACGGTGCCGCCGGGGTCCGCCCGTGCTAGCATTGCTATCAGGAGGTGGTCCCGATGGCGGCGGTCAGCATCCGAGACCTCGATGACGGTGTGCGGGAGCGACTGCGCATACGTGCGGCGCACCACGGCCGTTCGATGGAGGCCGAGATCCGTGCGATCCTCACCGAGGCGGTCAGCGAGCCCGAGGATGCTGCCGGTTTCGCTCAGACCCTGCTCGCCCGGTTCGGCGCGCTTGGTGGCGTCGACCTCCAGCTGCCAGCGCGGACACAGGCACCGCGGGCAGCGGACCTGTTCACGTGACCGGGTGCCACCCTCAGAATGATCGTTCTCGATACCAATGTCATCTCCGAGCTCATGCGCGCAGTACCAGCAGATCGCGTCGTAAGGTGGGTAACCAGCCGACCCGGTGACGCCTTGAACACGACCTCGATAAGCGTGGCCGAGGTCCGTTACGGCATCGTCCGACTGCCATCCGGTCGCCGCCGCGAGTTGCTGATGGCAGCCGCGGACGATGTCTTCTCGGCGTTCCAGGACAGAGTCCTGCCCTTCGACGTCACGGCGGCCCGCCACTACGCCAGCCTCGTGGTCGAGCGTGAACAAGCCGGGACTCCGATCAGCGGCTTCGACGCCCAGATCGCGGCTATCTGTCGATCCCGCATTGCCGTCCTGGCTACCCGCAACACCAGCGACTTCACCGGCCTGGGCTTGGAGCTGGTCAACCCCTGGGAGGCCGATGTACTGCCCGCCGAGTAGACCATCACCCGGCGTCGCCCATGGCCAGCGGCACTACGAGGATCTGTGGTCTTTGCCGCCGCGTCGGTGGACGGGCGCTACGACGTCCTGGCGGTGCCGAGCGCTGTGTCCGTGCCGCCGTCTCCCAGCCGCCGATGTCGGCGCGCACCGCGTCGAGATGGCTGAGCGCGGCGTAGACCCCCTGGTTGGTGCTGAACGTCCGGCGCGTCGGGTCGAACAGGCCGGTGCGGATCGACGATCAGCACGTTGACACCGAACGGGCGGACCTCGTCGGCCAGACCCTCCGACCAGCCCTCAGGGCGAACTTCGTCGCGCTGTACGCCGAGAACCCTGCGAACGACATCTGGCCGCCCATATTGCTCAGCTGGACGATCGCGCCGCGGCGCTGCTGGCGCATCTGCGGCAACACCGCCTGGGTGAGCGCCACCACGGCGGCCAGGCTGCCGCCAGGCGCTCGGCTACGGTTGTGCCGTGGGACTGCACCTGAGTCAGATCGACGAGGCCGACGAACTGCTGACCAAGGACCCGTTGGCGCTCCTCATCGCCATGGTTCTCGACCAGCGGGTGTCGGAAGGATGGCGTAGAAGGGGGCGAGGTCGGCCTGGCCGCAGATCGTCACGGTTGGGCTCGTAGCCTGAGTTGGACGGCCCACTCCCTGCGTGTGGTCCGGTCCGGCCCCTCGTGTGGCTGCGGTGCCACGCGGAACGCGCAGCCACACCACATTGCGCTTCACCTGCCGCGGGACCGGGTACCGAGACCGGCCGCTGGACAGCTACCTGCCGCTCGCCTCCCTCACGAAGCGGACCGTCGGCACCATGAGGTGCGCGGCTACGGTTTGCGTCCGCCCGCGACTCGGGAGTCGCCGCAGCACGGCGCCCCGAGAAAGCCGCCGCCCCGCCCCAACGCCCTGATCCAACCGGGCGTCGTAGCCGTGGTTGCCAGCCGGCGGCCGATCGAGGATGCCACGGCCGGCGTCCTCGCCGTCCGCTTCTACCAGGAGCACTCGGCCGATGCCGTGCCCCGCAGAGGCGATCATCTGGACGCA
>NZ_CDWRCK010000120.1:11160-12456 GCF_977927595.1 Frankia sp. CcWB3 | reverse complement strand
AGCCGGTGCCGAACCCGGTACCGAACCCGGAGACCCCCAGCGGTACCCCGTCTCCCTACTCCGATCCGAGTACGACGATCTGCCCGTCGGGGACGACGACGGACGCTGGTGGGCGCTGCACGCCCAGTTCGCCGGCCTGCCCGGCCACGGGCAATGCGGGCGGCCCCTGCGACCAGCACGGTCCGGCCTGCCCACCGAGCACGCCTCGATCGGCCGACGCAGCGGCGTCATCACCGCCGAACGGTGCCTGCCCACAACCCCGGTGCGCCTCCGGGCCGGCGTCGGTGTCGACATCAATGCCAGGTACAGATACAGGTACAGGATGTGATGGCGGCGGTCCCCAGCAATGCACGACGCCCGCCCCCGCGTTGCCGCTCGGCCTGGTCGACGCGATGCCCTGCCCCACTCCCACGGAGGACACGGAGACCACGTCACCTCCCATCACCTCGTCCCCGGTCACCGACTCCACCAAGCCGGGCTCCAATGGGGAGAAGGAGACCTCGGTTACCTGTCCGGACGGGTCCGTGCGCCGATCGGCCGACCAGTGCCCCTTGCCGCAGAAGGCCTGGTGGTCGGCGTCGCCGTGGGCGAAGCCTGCCCGCCGCCGCGGCCATCCCCGCCGGTCCCGGTCGTCTGCTGGGACGGTTCCGTGCGCGCGGCGACGCTCGACTGCCCCGCCGGGCGCCGGCTCTGCCCCGGCGGCCTCGCGGTTCCGCTCGACGAGCAGTGCGCGGCACCCACCCCGTCTCGCTGCCCGAAGGGGACGGTGCGCGTGCTGGGCGTGTGCACACCCGTGTCCGAGCCCGGCGGGTCCGAGCCCGGCGTGTCAGAGCCGGATGTGGGGGAGCCGGTGGCACGCGAGGCACGTCCCGGTGAGCTGTTGTTCGACCGGAGCGCCGTGACGGCTGGAGATACGCTGTTCGCCCGGGGTGCCGGCTGCAGACCCGGGTCGCAGGCCATGCTCACCGCGGGCGGCGAGCTGGTCGGACGGACCGTTGCCGACCAGGACGGCACGTTCGAGACCGTGGTCCAGTTCGCCAGCTTCCAGCCGGGTTACCGTCCGGTCACCGCCGCCTGCGGAGCTAACCTCACCGCCGGTATAGACATGGTGCTGGTCTCCGCGGACACCAGCGCTTCGCCTCCATCGGTGCTGCTTCCGCTCTTCTTGGCGCTGTCGTTCCTGGCCGTGCACTACCAGATAGCGGCCCGTGGACGTCGGCGCGCCAGGTCGCAGCGCCGTTAGGTGCCATGCGCCGCCAGACATTACCGGGTGTTGCCGGCTGTTGCCGGGCGTTG
>NZ_CDWRCK010000120.1:0-10968 GCF_977927595.1 Frankia sp. CcWB3 | reverse complement strand
CCGGGTGTTACCGGTGCGGGTGGACTGCTGACCGACACCCTTGAGAACCTCGGGATCCTCGACAACCTCGGGCGGGAGTGATCATCTAATGTCCCACCCACCCGGCCGGAGTGGACCCGCGGACCGACCCGCGGATCATGCTGCCTCCGAACCGACCGAGGTCGGTCCCTATCGGCTGGTGCGGCGTCTCGGCGCGGGTGGGATGGGGACCGTCTACCTGGGGGAGAACACCGCCGGTGGTCTGGTCGCGGTCAAACTGATCCGGGCGGATCTCGCCCGGTTGGCCGAGTTCCGCAGCCGGCTCAAGCAGGAGGCCGACAACGCCCGGCGGGTCGCTCGTTTCTGCACGGCGGCGGTCCTCGACGTCGACATCACCGCCGATCCGCCTTATCTGGTGACCGAGTACGTCGACGGGCCGACGCTGTCCGAGGCGGTCGGCACGCGCGGCCCGTTAACCCCGGCGGAGCTTCATCAGCTGGCGGTGAGCATGACCACCGCGCTGATGGCGATCCACCAGGCCGGACTCGTGCACCGGGATCTGAAGCCGTCCAACATCCTGCTGTCCCGGCTCGGACCGAAGGTGATCGATTTCGGTATCGCGCGCGCCCTGGACTCTGCGACGGTACTCAGCGGGGATCGCCAGCTCGGGACGCCGGCGTTCATGGCGCCGGAACGGGCCTTAGGTGAGCAGGTCACCTCGGCGGCGGACGTGTTCGCCTGGGGCGGTGTCCTTATCTTCGCCGGGACCGGCCGTTACCCGTTCGGTAACGGCCCTGCTCCCAGCGTGCTGTACCGGACGGTCAACGATCCTCCGATGCTTGACGGCTTCGAGGACAGCCTGCGGCCCCTGGTCTCCGATGCGATGCGCAAGGCAGCGGCGGAGCGACCCACCGCCGAGAAGCTCTACGCGCGTCTTCTGGACCTACGTGCCGAAGCCCCGATGGTGGCCAAGGGGCTGTCCCTGTCCGAGGTGACCGCGCTGATCCGGCCGCTGAACACGCCTCCCGGCGGCGCCTCCGGGACGCCGGCGAGCGACGCCGACCTCGCGGGTCCGATCACGCCCGTCACCGGCCATCAGCCGATCGGACCCCCGCCGCCCGCGAACCTGATCTCGTTCCCGGGGCCGGGCATTCCCGGGGCACCATCCCGGTCCGGCCCGTCGTCGGTTCCGGGTGTGTCGTCCCCGCCGGTGGCATCGTCGGTTCCCGGCCCGCCGTCTCCGCCGGAGCCCTCGTCGGTTCCGGAGCCCTCGTCGGTTCCGGAGCCCTCGTCGGTTCCGGAGCCCTCGTCGGTTCCGGGCCCGACGTCTTCTCCCGGGCTAGGGTCGTCCTCGTCGGGGAGCGAGGCGTCACCGTCCGGGCCGGATGCCCGCTGGCGGCCGGGCGCCGGCTCGTCGTCCCGCTCCCGGGACTTCGCCGATGCTCTGGTGACGGTCTGGACCGATGACGAACACAGCCAGGACACCGGGCGAGGAGCGTCCCGGTCGTCCTCGTCTCAGCGGTCGTCCTCGTCGTCGCAGAGGTCCTCGTCCACCGCGCCACCGGGCGGCCGGGCCCGCAACCGACGTCCGCTGATCATCGTTGCCCTGGTGGCTGCCGTCACCGTGCTCGTGACGACGGTCGCCATCGTGTCCACCAGGGGCGGGGCCTCGCGGACCGAGACGAGCGTGCCCGAGGCGGTCGCCGAGCGGGCGCTGCTCCTCCAGGATGGCAACACGGGACTCGCTCGCCGGCTCGCGCTCGCGGCCTACCGCGCCGAGCCGCGCTCGGCCAGGACCCGGAGCGCGATGATCGCGCTGTTCGGTGCCGGGATCACCCCGACCACCATCCCCGTCGGGACCGGTGCCCTGCTGGCGCTCGCGGTGAGCCCGGACGGGCATTGGACCGCGGCGGGGAGCGACAACGGAACCGTCACGGTATGGGAAGTCGTCGGTCGGACCGAGCTGGTCCGGCGCACCTCCGTCTCGGTGTCGAGCCGCAGCTGGGTCGAGTCGCTGGCGTTCAACCGGGACAGTGGCCTGCTCGCCGCGGGCCACTCCGACGGCACGATCCGGCTGTGGAACCTGCACGACCCCGACCAGATGGTCCGATGGTCGACCATCCAGGCCCACGCCGGCGCGGTGCAGTCGGTGGCCTTCAGCCCGGACAGCAACACTCTCGGGTCCGCCAGTGCGGACGGCATCGTCGCGCTGTGGGATGTCACGGACCCGGCGCATCCGAAGCAGCGCGTCCGGGCGGACGGTCAGACCGGGGGAGCGCGCTCGGTGGCCTTCGCGCCGAACGGCACCCTGCTCGCGTTCGCTGGTGACGACGGCACCGTCCATCTGTGGCACATCCGGGACGCGGCGCGGCCGACCGCGGGTGGAATCCTGCGCGGGCACAGCCGTGGGGTGCGGTCCGTGGTCTTCACCGGCGACGGAGGCGTTCTGGTCTCCGGCGGCGTCGACGCCACGGTGCGCCTGTGGGAGGTGCGGTATCCGGATAATCCCGCCCGTGGCGTCGCCACCGGCTCTTTGGGCGGGGTCCAGAGCGTGGCCTTCGAGACGGGTGCCGACGTCGTCGCATCCGCCGGTGATGACGAGACGGTCCGGCTGACCGACATCTCCCGTCTGGACAGGCCGATCCTGCTGACCCAGTGGCACGGGCACACCCAGCCGATCAGCGCGATCGCCTTCGTCTCCGGCACGGGCGTCGTCGTCTCGGCTGGTCACGACGGGACATTGCGGCTGTGGGACGCTGAGCCCGGCCGGCTCGCGGACACCGCGTGCGCCGATCCGGCGAACCGGCGAACCGGATCACCGCCGGTGAATGGAGCACCGCCTTCAGGGAGATGAGTTACCGGGCTCCCTGCGGTTGAGTTGACGACGGGCCGGCCGCCGGATTGCTCGTCAGGCCCACTGGAGCGGCCTGCCAGGTGAACCGTCCGGCTTTTCGACCGCAGGCGAGGGCTTCACCGTCGAGGGCGTGCTGGGTTACGTCCTCACGGGTTGAGATCCGCCGGAGGAGGACGTCGACCCGCGCCCACCGACGCACCGGTCGACGGGGAAGACTGGTTGGTGTGAATGCTGCAGAAGGCCGGGCGGTGCTGTCGGTCGAGGACTTCGGGCCCTCCTGGAAGCGGGGGCCCTTCGAGTTGGGCACGGACGGCCCACAGGTGATCATGACCGGGGTCGACGGGTCGCGGACGTCGATGCGCGCGGCAGCCTACGCGGCCGGGCTGGCCCGCCGCCAGTCGTCCCGACTGGTGGTGGTCTATGTCGCGGCCCCCTCGGTGTGGGCGGCGATGTCCCCGGCGCCGGCCGGGGAGGCGATGCAGCAAGTGATTAACTCGGTCATCGGTGAGGTGCGCGAGGCGATCCTGGAGCGGTCCGAGGAGCTGGGCGTCCCCATCCGGTTCGTCGTGCGGGCCGGCGATCCGTTCGAGGCGCTCAAGCGGAGCGCGACGGAGGAACAGGCGGACATGGTCGTCATCGGGGCGTCCGAGAGCGCCGGGCACCGCCTGGTCGGTTCCCTGGCGAGCCGGATGGTCCGCGGCGGTCGCTGGCCGGTCACCGTCGTGCCGTAGGGCCCGGATGGTTCCCGTCCGGGCCGTCCGGTGGGGGCGGATGGTCCTGACGGCCGGGGCCGGCTCCCTCCCACCGGTACGACGGCCAGCGTCGGCACCCGTCGGGCCAGTAACGAGGTCATCGCCGCACCCGTCGGCGGACTCGGCCGGCATCTCTCGACGTGGGGTCGCCGAAACCATGCCGAAACCGTGACAAAATAGCGATGGGATCGTGACGTTGCGTTCACTCGCCGGCTATGCCGACCGGCCCGGCCGTGCCGGGTTGATCCGCCCGTCCAGAGAGACCCGTCGGGCGGCCAAACCGGGCGTCGCCGGGCGCGATGCTGAACAGTGTCGAATCCGACCTGTTGGGAGGCAGCGATGCTCCGTCACAGCTCGACGCCCGCGCATATCGTGGCGCGCGATCTATCCGTTGACTACGTCATGGAGGAGGGGGAGCGAGAAGCGATTCCCGGCACACTCCGTTACGACCCGGCTGATCCCTTCGCTGTCGAGTTGATCCTACGTTCCGGTGAAGAGGCCATCACCTGGATCTTCGCTCGCGCGCTGCTAGCCGAAGGGATCGAGGTTCCCGCCGGGACCGGCGACGTGCGCATCCGGCCGACGGCGTCCAAGGGGCGGTCGGTGATCACGGTGTCCCTGTCCAGTCCGTCGGGGCATGCCGATCTTGAGCTGGCGAAGTCGAAGGTCATCGCCTTTCTCGCCGACTGCCACGGGCAGGTTCCAGTGGGGCGGGAGAGTAACGGCATCGACTGGGACAACGAGCTTCACATGCTGCTGCACACCCGGAACACCTGACCGCTTCGGGTGTTTTCAAAGATCTCATCATCAACTCTGGTAATGACGATTCCGGGCGGGGGCGCCAGTCCGGTCCGCGGTGCCGGTCCGGTCCGCGGCGCGGATACGGGGAACCGTAGCCGTCCCCCGCCCGTGTCCCGCGCGCCCGCTCAGAAGGTGTCGGGCGCGCCTTCGATCGGCTGCCAGACCTGAATCTCCGGGGGTCCCTCGACGCCGGCGTCCCGCATGAGGGCGGCTATCTCGGGCTGATTGGTGAAGAACTCCTGGAACGCCTCCGCGGAATCCCATTCATCGAGGATGATGACCTGCCCGTCGCCGGCAAGGAAACGATGGTGCAAGGCTCCCACCTTTTTTGCCTGCTCGGCGACGGATGTGAAGATATCCGCCTTCGATGCGAACAGCTGCTGAAGAGCCGCTGGATCGACTTTCAGAGTCATGGCGACGATGACACTCATTTGAACCCCCATTATGTTGCCTGGCCCGGGTAACTATAGCGCATCGTCTCAGGACCCGGAAGACGGCTTGTCTGCCTCCGGGGATGCTGCGGCGTCGCCCCGGCACCGGTCAGACCCGGCGCTTGAACGCGGTGAGGGCGAGCGGCGCGAAGACCGCGGCCAGCCCCGCCGCCCAGACCAGCGCGTGCCAGGTCGGCGTGGCCACCGGGCCCGAGACCAGCAGGCCTCGGGTCGCGTCGGCCAGGGCCGTCACCGGGTTCACCTTGACGAACGCCTGCAACCAGCCCGGCATCGACGACGTCTCGACGAACACGTTGCTGATGAAGGTCAACGGGAAGATGAGGGTGAACCCGAAGGCCATCACCTTCTCCGGCTCCGAGACGAGCATCCCGACCAGCACGGAGATCCATGAGATCGCCAGCGCGAACAGGACCACGAGGCCGCAGGCGGCCAGTGCCTGCAGCGGGCCGGTCTCGATGCGGAAACCCAGCACGTATCCGAGGCCGAGCAGCATGGCGATGGCCCAGATCTGCTTGACGAGATCGGCGACGATGCGCCCGGCCAATGGCGCGGACCGGGCGATCGGCAGGGAGCGCAACCGGTCGAACACGCCCTTGGTGAGGTCGGCGTTGAGCCCCATGCCGGTGTTCAGGGTCGTGAACAGGGTGTTCTGCACGATGATGCCGGGCAGCGCGAACGTCAGATAGTCGGAGGTCGAGCCGGAGATCGCCCCGCCGAACACATAGGTGAACAGCAGGAGGAACATCAGCGGCTGCACGCTGAAGTCGAGCAGTTCCATCGGGTTGTGCTTGACCTGGACGAGCGTGCGCCAGGCCAGGGTCGCGGTGTGGCGAAGCGCGTCGAGCGGGGTGACCCGCGCGGCGCCGACCGGCTCGGCGGTGCCGTGCGTCGAGAAGCGTGGCTGGTCGGGGGTGGGCGTGGTCGGGCTGGTCAGGGTCGTCACGGCAGCTCAGCTCCTCGTCGCCGCGGGGATCTTCGCGGCCGTGTCGGTTGTGGTGGCCGTGTCGGTTGTGGTGGCGGCCTGGCCGGAGGCGGTGGCCGGGTGGCCGGTCAGGGACAGGAAGACCTCGTCGAGGCTGGAGCCGCGCATGGCCAGCTCGCCCACCCTCACCCCGGCGTCGTCGAGCCGACGGACGACCGCGGGCAGCACGGCGGGGTCGGTGACTCGGACACTGACGAGCCTGCCCGCCACCGCCGGGGCCGCGCCGACCACCTCCGCGACGGTGGTTGCCACCAGCGCCACGTCTGCGGCGTCGAGCGGGCGGACCTCGAGGGCCTGGCCGCCCGCCCGGTTCTTCAGCTGGTCCGGCGTGCCCTGCGCGATGACCCGGCCGTGGTCGACGACCGCGATCTCGTCCGCGAGCTGGTCGGCCTCCTCCAGATACTGGGTGGTGAGCAGCACCGTGACGCCCTGGCCGCCCACGAGGTCGCGGACGATGTCCCACATCTCGTTGCGTGCGCGGATCCAAGCCGGTCGTCGGCTCGTCGAGGAACAGCAGGCGCGGGCGCCCCACCAGGCTCGCGGCCAGGTCGAGTCGCCGGCGCATGCCACCGGAGTAGGTCTTCGCAGAGCGGTTCGCCGCGTCGTCCAGACGGAAGTCAGCGAGCAGCTCCCGGGCCCGCGCCTTGGCTGCGGACCGCGGCAGGCCGAGCAGCCGGCCGATCATCACGAGGTTCTCGGTGCCGGTGAGCATCTCGTCGACGGAGGCGTACTGGCCGGTCAGCCCAATGAGCTGGCGCACACGGTGACTGTCGTGCAGCACGTCGTAGCCGCCGACGAGGGCGGTGCCGGCATCCGGGCGCACCAGGGTCGCGAGGATCCGCACGATCGTGGTCTTGCCCGCGCCGTTCGGGCCCAGCAGACCGAAGACGGTGCCGGCCGGCACCGTCAGGTCGACGCCCGCCAGCGCCGTCGTCTCGCCGTATCGCTTGACGAGCCCGTCGGAGACGATCGCGGGGGTGGGAGGTTCTCGTCTGTCCGTCATGGGATCAGCGTTGTCCGTCATGGGATCAGCATGCCGGCTACCACTGACACTTTGGCCACCCTGGAGGGATGGCGGTGACCGCCTAGGCGTCGTGGCGACGGCCCACTGACGGAACGCTGACGCCGGTGGGTCCGTCCGTCAGTGGTCCGTCCGGCGGCGGGATGCCGGCTGCAGTGCCGGGTTACCGCTGTAGTGGCTGGTACCGGCGATGTCGGTGCCGGGGGTGACGATCTCGTCGATCGCGTCGAGCGTCGCCTGGTCGAGGGTGATCTCGGCCGCCGGGAGGACGTCGTCGAGCTGAGCGAGCGTCTTGGGCCCGATGATGGCCGAGGTGACGGCGGGGTGGCTGTCGACGAAGGCCAGCGCGAGGTGAGTGAGGGACACGCCGGTCTGCTCGGCGACGGTGGTCAGCTCCTCCAGCGCGGTGAAGCGGGCAGGCGCGTTCGGGTCCTCGGAGAGTGCCTGACTCTGGCGGCGGCTGAGCAAGCCCTGGGGCGAGTAGCGCGATCCGGCCGGAGCCTGCTCGCCGCGCCGGTACTTGCCGGTGAGCCAGCCGCCGGCCAGCGGGCTCCAGGGGATGATGCCGATGGTGTGGCGTTGGGCGGCGGGCAGGACGGCTTCTTCGATGGAGCGGGCGAAGATGGAGTACTGGGGCTGTTCGCAGACGAACCGTTCGCTGTTACGGCGCCGGGCGGCCCACTGGGCCTCGACGATCCAGTCGGCGGGGAAGGAGGAGGAGCCGAGGTAGCGGACCTTGCCGGCGTGGACGAGGTCGGACAGGGCGCCGAGGGTGTCCTCGAGGTCGGTGTCCCAGTCGTGGCGGTGGACCTGGTAGAGGTCGATGTAGTCGGTGCCGAGGCGGCGCAGGCTATCCTCAACGGCGCGGATGATCCAGCGCCGCGAGCCGCCGCGGGAGTTGCGCTCGTCGCCCATGGGGCTGAAGCACTTCATGGCAAGGACGATGTCGTCGCGGCGGGTCTTGATGGCCCGGCCGACGATCTCCTCGCTCTCACCCTGAGAGTAAATGTCGGCGGTGTCGATGAAGTTGATGCCGGCGTCGAGGGCCCGATGGATGATGCGTTCGCATTCGTCGTGGTCGGTGTTGCCGAACGCGCCGAACATCATGGCGCCGAGACACTGGGTGCTGACCTCGACGCCGGTCCGGGCGAGTTTGCGGTACTTCATGGTATGTGCGGCGTGGAGACCTCCACGTTCACGCGGAGGAGGAAACGCCGCTCACCCCCTTTCGCATCAGACCGGATAGAAGACGAGCCGTGCTCGCCTGTGGAGATTCTGTGGAGACGGAGGGAGGCCGAACCGACGGTAGTCGGTGACGCATCCGTCGGAACCTCCCGTCGGGAAAAGAAGCAGGAACCCGGCCCGCGAGGTCCGGGAATCCCCCACCTGCGGACGAGGGAGGAAGCCAGCCCCACGCCGACCATAGGGGACGTAATGAAGTAACAAATACGCGATCGAGATCATCATCGCAGGTCACAGGCCTGTGGAGGGTTCGAAACGCGCAAGTTATTTCATTTCGACTCCATAGCGGTGGGAGCGCACTCGAAGTCAACCGGTCGGCCGGCATGGCCCGACCGAGTCCGCGGGCGGACCGTCGCCGCCGCGATCAGGAGCGCAGGTAGCCAGGTGCTTTCGCCGAGCAGTTCCTCGACAAGCCGGCCATGATACTCGCCTGGACTTCGGGGGACGTTGGCACGCTTTTCGACCCGCGGAGCGTGACTACGTCCCCCGATCTTTCCGGCATCTGTCTCGCCGGCACCCGCGCGACCGCGACGGCCTTGATCGCATCAGCGATCGGTGAATGCGGCAACGGTCACGTCGCTATCCAGCCTCACCGCCTGATAGCCGTAGGTACTGCTCAATTCTATTTTGAAAATGATGCAGAATCGATCGACGGAGGCGATGGTTCTCGCCAGGTCACGGTATTTCTGCTTGAGCCCGTATACCGCAGCCCGGTTGGTGACCGCGGTCTGGCCGCAGATGAGGATGACCGGCCTGGTTGAACCGGGAGGCGTGAACCTGGCGACGAGCGCGTATTCTCGGCGGCCTTTCTCCAGAAGGAACCTCCGCTCGCCGACAACGAAGGCCCCGGAATCGGGTTGGCCCGGTGCGATGGGACGGACGGCGACGCCCGGCAGGTGCGTGGCCAGGTGGCCGCCGGTGCGAGGGTTCGACTCGGGGCCGCCGAGGCAGAACTCCGTGCGGTCGCCGTTGATGTCGTAGAACTCGTCGCATGAGTGCACGGAGATCGGGCAGCCGAGCTCGCCGGCGAGCGTGGCGACCTCGATCATCGCATGGACGTCGTGACGGCTGACACTTCCGGGTGCGTCCCACGTGTTGTTCATGATAACGAGGCATGTGCCGCCGGCCTCCAGACCGAAGAACTCCGCCTCGCGACGCAGGGCACGAATGTTCTTCGCCCGCTGCCAGAGCCAGACCGATCCACCGCTGAGGACGCTGGTCGCGAGCCCGATCGCGATATTCAGGAATACCGCCGTCAACCTGCTCCCCTCACCGTTTCCAGCCGGGTGGACGGCGAGATCATCCCATGCCGGCGCGGCCGGTGGCCGGGCCGACGTCCGCGGCGCCAGCCCAGCCCGGTTCACCACGTGGTACCCACCGCCCCGGTCGTCGTCGGGCGGTGATAATCCTGGTGACGCGGTTGATTTTTCATGACATGATCTTTTCGGATGCTAGGCGCTGATCACCGATGATCATCGCGGCTGGCTATTCGGGACGGCATGTCTTCGCCTCCGCCCGTACCAGGCGATCGAATCCCGGTATCTCCTCTATTACCTCGGGCATCCCGCGGTTCGTGGTTGGACCCTCCGTAACGCCAGCGGGTCGGCGGTACCCACGCTGACCGCCGGGATCATGCGAGCGATGCCGCTCCTCCTACCACCACGGTCGATACAGGAGAGAATCGCAGGAATTCTCAGTGTTTGGGATGGCCAGTCCGCGGTTCATGATCGCATCAGTCGGGCCGGTGCGGGTGTGCGTGATTCTCTTCTTGCCCTGCTCGTGAGTGATGCGATCCTGCGGGATGGGCCGCCGTCATCTGGAGAGCGGCGACAGCGAGCGGGCACGTGGTGCATCAAGTGATGTTATGACCGGGTCGGCATCAATCGGGGTGAGCCGCCGACCGAGGTGGTCCGCGCTGTCGCCCGCGCGGTGATGCGGGCCGATCTCCGCATTGACCAGGATGCGGTGGTTCATCACGGTGTGCTGGGCGGTGTACAGCAGGTTTGGGCCGGACGGGGTGGTGACAGCCTCCTCGGGGATAGGACGCTGGGTGACATCAGCGAATGAGATCGGTGGATATCTGGTCGGCGCGGGTGAGATGATCCTCCACGGCGGTCAGCCAGGCGATCGGGCGGCTTGCGTGTGGATTGTGGTCGGCGCCGGCGATCACCGCGAGATGGGCGTCCGGCACGGATCGGGCGAGCGTCTCGGCGGCGTCACGAAGACTGAAGTCCCGTTCACCAACGATGACGGTGGTCGGGGCGCCGATCTCGCCCAACCGTTCCGTGAGGGACGGATAGCTGCTCAGGTCCCGCCAGAGCGCGACGATCGCGTTCGGATCCATCCGGCCGAGCCCCGCCACCGCGCGGTGCCGGCCGGCGTGGACGGCCGTTGCGATCGCCGCCGCCCCCGCCAGCAGGACGGACACCACCCGCTTCGTGATCCCGCCCGTGCCCGTGGCGGGAGCGGCGGCGGTGTCAGCGAGAACCAGGGACCGCACCCGTCCCGGATGGTCGAGCGTGTAGCGCAGCGCCACCACCCCGCCCATCGAGTGGCCGATCAGGTGGACGGCGGGCAGCCCGAGCACGTCGACCACCGTCGCGAGGTCCGCCACCAGCTGATCAAAGCTGTAACCCGCCCGGCCCGTCGTGGCCCAGCCACTCGCGCCATGCCCTCGCTGGTCGTAGGTGATCACACGGCGGGACGCGGCGAGCTCCGGAGCCACCGCGGCCCAGCCCGCCGTGGTGCCGGCGATCCCGTGGAGCAGCAGGACCAGGATATCGTCACGCCCGCCGCGGACCGTCCCCGGGCTGCCGTCGGACGTCGTGGTCCGCGTCTCATCCTGGGCCCGTGCCTCGTTCGGGGGACGGTCGTCCGCCCGGAGG